>NZ_JBHMIM010000123.1:0-5299 GCF_048060115.1 Micromonospora sp. LOL_023 | reverse complement strand
GATGAACATCCTCCCGAGGAGCACACAGCCCCTCTGAGCTGGGATGTCCGTCAAACCGGGTCAGGCCCAACCAGCGTCTCGTTCACGCCCAGTGCCGCGAAGCCGCTCGGGTCGGTCGGTCCCCAGTGCCAGGCCCGTACCGACGGGTCGGACGCGGTCAGCATGGTGCTCAACAAGCGTCCTGCGCCGGTGACTGTCCGCAGCAGATCGCGGGGAGAGGCGTCGTCGCGTACCACCAGGTCGAACGGGAGGTACGCGGAGTCGGGCCGGGCGGCGAGTTGCCCGGCGTACGCGAGAAGGTCATGCGCGACATGGGCGGCTGTTTCCCAACAGCTCCAGTCGAGCGCGCCGGCTGGGCGTCCCCAGTCCGCCGACTCGTGCGGTGTCAGCACCCGGACCATCTCGGCCACG
Organism: Micromonospora sp. LOL_023; assembly: GCF_048060115.1. Classification (NCBI taxonomy): domain Bacteria; kingdom Bacillati; phylum Actinomycetota; class Actinomycetes; order Micromonosporales; family Micromonosporaceae; genus Micromonospora; species Micromonospora sp. LOL_023. Next base: position 4,888 of record NZ_JBHMIM010000123.1, on the reverse strand, counting down.
GCTTGGTCGACGTCACGGCTGTCCATCCGGCGCACAACCAGGAGCCTGCCAGATCCTGCGCCGCCCGGCCGTGCCCCCCAAACACCCCGCGCACCGGGGCATGCGGCTCTATCGGAACCTGACTGTGGGCTGGTGACTCTGGGTGATCGGTGTGTTGATCGGCACGTGCGGATGCCTCCCCGGCGGCGTCTGGATATGCTCCGTGACGCACGACTCGCGGCGTGTGCGGATGTTCGGGGAAGAGCGACCGTCTGGCAATGTTGGCCGGGTGCATCTAACGGAAGAGTTCGAGTGGCGCGGACGTGAGGTCCGATGGCGTCGGACGGGCTCTGGGCCCGACGTCGTGTTCTGCCATGGGACACCGTGGTCCTCGCAGTTGTGGGGCCCCTACGCCGAGGCTCTCAGTGCCCAGTTCACAGTTCACCTGTGGGATATGCCCGGCTACGGGCAGTCCTCAAAGTCGCCGGATCACCGGGTGTCTCTGGACGTCCAGGGTGAGTTACTGGCTGACCTCGTCTCGCATTGGGAGCTGCAGTCCCCACATGTCGTAGCTCACGACTACGGCGGTGCCGTCGCGTTGAGGGCTCTTCTCTTGCATGGCTGTTCGTTCGCGTCGTTGGCGCTCGTCGACGTGGTGGCGCTGGCTCCCTGGGGGTCGGACTTCTTCCGGCTTGTGCGCGACAACACCGAAGCTTTCAGCGCGCTGCCAAGGGCCGTCCACGAAGGAGCGCTCCGGGCCTACATCGCAGGAGCCAGTCACGTGGGCCTGACGCCTAGCCAGATGCAGGCCCTCGTTTCTCCCTGGCTGGATACCGACGGACAAGCCGCGTTCTACCGGCAGATCGCCCAGGCGGACCAGATCCATACGGACGAGATTCAGGGCCTCTACCCGCGTCTGGACTTGCCCGTTCTGGTGGTGTGGGGCAATAACGACACATGGATCCCTGTCGACCGTGCTCACCAACTGGCAGAACTCATCCCGGGCGCTCAACTCGAGCTGATCGATGGGGCGGGTCACCTGGTCCAGCTTGACCAGCCCGTACAATTAGCCACGAGGTTGCACGGTTGGCTCACCTCTCAGGCCACGAGGACTTGATGCGGTTCAACATCCGCTCATCGGCACGACAGCGCACCGATCGTCATGACGCATCGTGACGCTCGGATCGCGGCATTTCCGGGCATCGCGGAGCAGCATGGGTAGCACAGAGCGTGACAGCCCTGCCGGCCCGCGCGCGATTAGCTCACCGAAGAGTTGCGGACTGCCGCGCAGCGGTCGCGGTTGCCGGTGCCGACTGTCGGCCGCGGTGGCCCGCACGGCGGGCGCAGGATCCGCCGACCTAGGCGGGGGTTACGGTGGATAATCAACAATCTGACGATGAGGCTGCAAATGATCAATGTCCAGGAGTTCGCGCGACGGCTGAGTACTCTCGGAGCTGATGCGTTCACCAGCGACGACGTCGTGGACCTGGCGACCGCGGCTGATGTTCGCATCAGCGCAGACCTCGAGATCGACGCCGCCCTGGCGCAGCGCTTGCTCGACCAGATCTCGCCCACCCTGCCGGTCACCGGGGCCCAGATCGCGGCGTCGCAATGGCCGCCACCGGAGTCCTGCCGTCCTGCGGCGCCTTCGGTGTCGTTCTCCAGCCCCGGTGCCGTCGACGGACCGGCTGATCAGCCGGTCCGTTCCCGCAGTTCTGGGCCTGCGGGTAGCGGCCGGCGACACGGCTCTCGACGAACTGGCAGGTGAACCTGCAGTCGCAGCTTTCAGCAACAGCCAGACTACTCGCCGCCGGCTACGACGCGAGCTGCGAACCCAACGCCCGCCGCCATCATCTGCTGAACCTTGTCCTCCTGTCCGGCTCCATACGCCCGGGCAGCCTCGACGCACGATGATCCCGGTCAGCATGCGGATCGCGGCATGATCCTGCCGGCCTGTTCCTGGTCACGGATGAGCGCGGTGGAGCTTCCTGTGGCAGGTCCGTAGCGGGTCCGTGGACGAAGGGCCGGCGACGTCCCTGGCGTGGCTCGGTGAGTAGGACACCGTCAGTAGAACTCCGTCGGAAGGGGCCACTGACGAGGCGATCACCCGAGCTGTCGGTGGCTGCTGCTGCTGACGACGACAGCCGCTACTACTCATTCGACCGATCGGCGGCAGATGAGGGCGCCGGCTACTGTAAACCTCGCCCGAATTGATGGTGCGGAGGAAGAATGTACGTCTACCGGTGGAACGATGGAGTCGAGGTCGGCCACGTCGACGCTGACGGTGTGTGGCACACGGAGAGCTATCCAGGGGAGCCGCGCGACGCCATGCTGCGGGTGCACGACCTCAACCGGGCGGACCGTACTGCTGGCCGGGTCACTGGCGTCGCCGAGATCTCGATCGAGTCGGGTGAGGACGGGTTTTACACCCTCGGCTGGTATTCGCCTGACGGGCGTTGGCACCCGATCTTCGACGTAGAATCCCGCGATCTGGGTGAGCCGTGGCGACTCTGGCTCAAGGGCCATGACGTGCCCGAGCCGTCTACCTGAACGGTGCACGCCCCTGATGCCGGCACATGGTTATGTCGGGATGTTCCAGACTCCGATGACCGACTGGAACCCGAGGGCGACGACCTCATCCGCCGCCGGCCTGCAACGCGGCAGATCCGGGTGCCTTGTTGACCCGCTCTCCGTGGGCGATCATGCCTGCTGGGCGGCCGTGCCGATCGCGGCGTGCAGGTCCCGGAGTGCCTGTTGTACGTCGCTGGCGGGCCGGGGGAGGGCGCCCTCGACAGTGGCCAGGGCGGACAGGAAGTGCCGGCCTGCCGTGGTGTGAGCGTGCTGGCCTGCGTCGGTGAGCGTGATGCGGTACGACCGACGGTCCTCTGGGTGTGGGACCTGCCGGACGTGCCCGCGCGCGACCAGTCGCTTGACGTGGCTGGAAACCGTCGTTGCCGGGGCGGAGATCCACCGGGCGAGTTCGCTCGGGCTGATCTCGCCGGCCTGGCGCAGTACGGAGTAGACGGCGAAGTCCTCGGCGTCCAGACCGGTGCCGGCCAGCGCGGTGTCCAGCAGTGCGATGGCGGCGCGGGCCGTGAGCCAGGTGTCGAAGAGCACGTTCGACGGATCGTCACCCTTGACAGAACTGCTGCGATCTCGCACTATCTCTCCCCAGGGGCAAGTATTGCGAGATCGTAGCATCGGAGGTTGTGGTGAAGGCGTGGCGCGTGATGAGCCGTGGCCGGGTGGTCGTAGCTATCTGGGTTCTCTACGGGATCAGCGCACTGGCCATGTTCGGCTGGCCCGGCCTGACCGGCGCGGTCTCCCGGGCCTGCCACGGGCGGAGCGCCCTGGACGTACGCAGCCACTGGACCGCCGCGGATGCACGCGATCTGGTCGCGGCCTGCGGTACCGAGGGACGGGCGGCCTATCTCCGGCTGGAATTGCTCGACCTCGTGTACCCGCTGCTCTGCGGCCTGGCCCTGCTGCTCGTGTCATCCCTGTTGATCCGGCGCTTGCCGGGCCGGAGGTGGCGTCTCCTGCTGATTCCCGCGGTCGCGATGACCGTGCTCGACTACGGCGAGAACGCAGCTGTCTGGAGTATTCTGTCGACGTGGCCCGCCGTCGGGGACCTGCCCGCACACCTCGGAGGGGCCGCCACCGTAGCGAAGCGCGCCGCGGGTCTCGTGGCCTACCTCGCCGTACCGCTGCTTCTCCTCACCGTCGGCCTTGATCGGCTTCGAGTCCGGACTCGGGCCGGCGCTGCGGACTCTTCCCGGTGAGGGCACCGGCAGAGCCGATCAAGGCCTCACTCATCTCCGGCACCGTTCAACAGTCATGACTCCATCCGATCGCGGCGAACACTTCCGGAGTGACCGCACATCGGCACGTCCGGACGCCGGCGACCGGCACCGACGTCACCTTCGGGGACGAGCGCTACGCGGCAGATCCGGACGCCGCAACTGGTACTTCACCCAGGCGTCGCTCACCCGGTTTTCTCTCGTCGAGGATCAGTTGAATAGACTATAAATTTTGTCTGTTATGTCAGCCATGTCGGAGATGGTCGGCAGTGCGCCAACTACTCCTGCCCAAAGTGCCTTCAAAACGGCTTTGCGAGGCACGCTTTGATTAAGTTCTTCCGTCATCGCATTGAAACTCTCACTGGCTTCAACGTTGCCCGATTTCTCAATAAGATCGGCAACCTTCAGCAAGGCGGTCGATATTTCATCTCGACCGTCCGATCCGAGCCTGTTGAGGGATTGCGAAAGTAGGCTCCGGTTGACGATAATCGCTCCGGCGCCGATGTTGCTAAATGAGTCCCCGGTCACTTTCGTCTCCTCGTGATGGTCATTATGGTTCGAAATGGTGACTTGCTCACTGCTGATATTGTAGATTGCGGTAAGGTGTCTACCGATTTGAGTCAAGTCTTGCCCGGCTTTCTGGTTGGCCAGTCCGGCGGACGAGATAAGCTCAATAATGTCTAGCTGCTTTTTAATGATCCCGTAGATCATGTCGCGCGTTTCATCGAAATCAGGCACGGTTGTCCCCGGGGTGCCCGGCTTCCGAAAGCAATCTTTCTTTATCCAGCTCGCGTGCAAGCGCATGATCAGGACCCAAGGCTGCTTCCGCGATAGTGACGGCGCGGCGAAGAAGCGTAGTTGCCTCTTGCGCGTTGCCAACATCGTGGTAGGTGGCTGCCAGGTTTCCAAGGCGAATGGCAGTGTCGGGATGGCTGGGTCCGAGGGCGGACTCTGTAATGGCAAGCGCGCGCTGCAGAAGCGGGATTGCCTCGGCCGCCCGGCCACTACCGCGGTAGGCGGCTGCCAGGTTTCCGAGATGAATGGCAGTGTCGGGATGGCTGGGTCCGAGGGCGGACTCTGTAATGGCAAGCGCGCGCTGCAGAAGCGGG
>NZ_JBHMIM010000122.1:0-5367 GCF_048060115.1 Micromonospora sp. LOL_023 | reverse complement strand
GTAAAGATGTCCGGCGGTGACCTACTCTCCCACACCCTCACGAGTGCAGTACCATCGGCGCTGGAGAGCTTAGCTACCGGGTTCGGAATGTAACCGGGCGTTTCCCCTCCGCCATAACCGCCGTAACCCTAAAAGCAAAACCAAACACACACAGGTGTTCGTTTGCCCAGAATCACACAGTGGACGCGTACATCTTCGAAGTCAAGTCCTCGGCCTATTAGTACCGGTCAACTGAACCAGTTACCTGGCTTACATCTCCGGCCTATCAACCCAGTCATCTACTGGGAGCCTTACCCCACAAAGTGGGTGGGACACCTCATCTTGAAGCGAGCTTCCCGCTTAGATGCTTTCAGCGGTTATCCCTTCCGAACGTAGCCAACCAGCCGTGCCCCTGGCGGGACAACTGGCACACCAGAGGTTCGTCCGTCCCGGTCCTCTCGTACTAGGGACAGCCCTTCTCAAGTATCCTACGCGCGCGGCGGATAGGGACCGAACTGTCTCACGACGTTCTAAACCCAGCTCGCGTACCGCTTTAATGGGCGAACAGCCCAACCCTTGGGACCTGCTACAGCCCCAGGATGCGACGAGCCGACATCGAGGTGCCAAACCATCCCGTCGATATGGACTCTTGGGGAAGATCAGCCTGTTATCCCCGGGGTACCTTTTATCCGTTGAGCGACACCGCTTCCACTCGCAAGTGCCGGATCACTAGTCCCGACTTTCGTCCCTGCTCGACCTGTCAGTCTCACAGTCAAGCTCCCTTGTGCACTTACACTCAACACCTGATTGCCAACCAGGATGAGGGAACCTTTGGGCGCCTCCGTTACTCTTTAGGAGGCAACCGCCCCAGTTAAACTACCCACCAGACACTGTCCCTGAACCGGATCACGGTCCGAAGTTAGAAACCCAAATCAACCAGAGTGGTATTTCAACATTGACTCCACCGATACTGGCGTACCAGCTTCACAGTCTCCCACCTATCCTACACAAGTTAATTCGAGTACCAATGTCAAGCTATAGTAAAGGTCCCGGGGTCTTTCCGTCCTGCCGCGCGTAACGAGCATCTTTACTCGTACTGCAATTTCGCCGGGCCTGTGGTTGAGACAGTAGGAAAGTCGTTACGCCATTCGTGCAGGTCGGAACTTACCCGACAAGGAATTTCGCTACCTTAGGATGGTTATAGTTACCACCGCCGTTTACTGGCGCTTAAGTTCTCAGCTTCGCCCCGAAGAGCTAACCGGTCCCCTTAACGTTCCAGCACCGGGCAGGCGTCAGTCCATATACATCGAATTACTTCTTCGCATGGACCTGTGTTTTTAGTAAACAGTCGCTTTCCCCTGGTCTCTGCGGCCATACAACGCTCCACCCGCAAGGGGCTTCACGTCTCCGGCCCCCCTTCTCCCTAAGTTACGGGGGCAATTTGCCGAGTTCCTTAACCACAGTTCGCCCGATCGCCTCGGTATTCTCTACCTGACCACCTGTGTCGGTTTGGGGTACGGGCCGCTAGAAGCTCGCTAGAGGCTTTTCTCGGCAGCATAGGATCACTGACTTCACCTGGATCGGCTCGGCATCACGTCTCAGCCTCATGCACCACGGATTTACCTATGGTACGGCCTACACGCTTACCCCGGCACAACCACCGGCCGGGATCAGCTACCTTCCTGCGTCACCCCATCGCTTGACTACTACCCGCCAGGTTCCCGCGCTCCCCCAGATCAGTCCGAAGACCTCACCAGGATCGGGCAGTTAGCACAACGAAGTTCATCATGGGCGCTCCTTCGCGGGTACGGGAATATCAACCCGTTGTCCATCGACTACGCCTCTCGGCCTCGCCTTAGGTCCCGACTCACCCAGGGCGGATTAGCCTGGCCCTGGAACCCTTGGTCATCCGGCGGAAGGGTTTCTCACCCTTCTTTCGCTACTCATGCCTGCATTCTCACTCGTGCCGCGTCCACAGCTGGGTCACCCCGCTGCTTCACCCCCGGCACGACGCTCCCCTACCCATCCACACACCTGCACCAACCCCCAAAGGGATCAGCGAAGTACACGCGTGAATGCCACAGCTTCGGCGGTGTGCTTGAGCCCCGCTACATTGTCGGCGCGGAACCACTTGACCAGTGAGCTATTACGCACTCTTTAAAGGGTGGCTGCTTCTAAGCCAACCTCCTGGTTGTCTAAGCGACCCCACATCCTTTTCCACTTAGCACACGCTTAGGGGCCTTAGCTGGCGATCTGGGCTGTTTCCCTCTCGACTACGAAGCTTATCCCCCGCAGTCTCACTGCCGCGCTCTCACTTACCGGCATTCGGAGTTTAGCTGATTTCGGTAAGCTTGTGGGCCCCCTAGACCATCCAGTGCTCTACCTCCGGCAAGAAACACGCGACGCTGCACCTAAATGCATTTCGGGGAGAACCAGCTATCACGGAGTTTGATTGGCCTTTCACCCCTAACCACAGGTCATCCCCCAACTTTTCAACGTTGGTGGGTTCGGCCCTCCACGCGGTCTTACCCGCGCTTCAGCCTGCCCATGGCTAGATCACTCCGCTTCGGGTCTAGAACATGCGACTCAACGCCCTATTAAGACTCGCTTTCGCTACGGCTACCCCACACGGGTTAACCTCGCCACATGCCACTAACTCGCAGGCTCATTCTTCAAAAGGCACGCCGTCACCCCTAAAGGCTCCGACGGATTGTAGGCGAACGGTTTCAGGTACTATTTCACTCCCCTCCCGGGGTACTTTTCACCATTCCCTCACGGTACTTGTCCGCTATCGGTCACTAGGAAGTATTTAGGCTTACCAGGTGGTCCTGGCAGATTCACGGCAGATTTCAGGGGTCCGCCGCTACTCGGGAACATCCACAGAAGACCAGTCACTTTAACCTACCGGACTATCACCGACTACGGTTGGCTTTTCCACACCATTCGGCTAGCAACAGGTTTTATAACTTCTCGACCAGATGTCAGTCTGATCAGCAGAGTCCCACAACCCCGACCACGCAACCCCTGACAGGTATCACACGCAGCCGGTTTAGCCTCATCCGCTTTCGCTCGCCACTACTCACGGAATCACTGTTGTTTTCTCTTCCTGCGGGTACTGAGATGTTTCACTTCCCCGCGTTCCCTCCACACACCCTATGAGTTCAGGTGCAGGTGACACCACATGACTGGTGCCAGGTTTCCCCATTCGGACACCCTGGGATCACAGCTTGGTTGACAGCTCCCCCAGGCCTATCGCGGCCTCCCACGTCCTTCATCGGCTCCTAGTGCCAAGGCATCCACCGTTCGCCCTTGACAACTTGACCACAAAGATGCTCGCGTCCACTGTGTAATTCTCAACAAACGACCAACCCACAAACCCAACAGCCCCACACCAGCACCACCAAAAAGCAGCCGGTATGCGAGACCAGGCCGTGCCTGGCACACCAAGACAACAACCCACACCGTGGCTTGTTCCCTCAGGACCCAACAGGATGCTCACCATTCACACCAGCCGCACCAACACCACTCTCCACACCCAACCCGAAAGAAGGGCAGTACCAGCAGCATCAGCCGTTGCCGACACAAACTCACCAGTGTCTCCGCCAATTGAGCACCCCCACCCCACACTCGGGGATGGCAGGCTCCCTACCCGACCTTCGCCGGGAGAGCGCTCCTTAGAAAGGAGGTGATCCAGCCGCACCTTCCGGTACGGCTACCTTGTTACGACTTCGTCCCAATCGCCAGCCCCACCTTCGACAGCTCCCTCCCACAAGGGGTTGGGCCACCGGCTTCGGGTGTTGCCGACTTTCGTGACGTGACGGGCGGTGTGTACAAGGCCCGGGAACGTATTCACCGCAGCGTTGCTGATCTGCGATTACTAGCGACTCCGACTTCACGGGGTCGAGTTGCAGACCCCGATCCGAACTGAGACCGGCTTTTTGGGATTCGCTCCACCTTACGGTATCGCAGCCCATTGTACCGGCCATTGTAGCATGCGTGAAGCCCTGGACATAAGGGGCATGATGACTTGACGTCATCCCCACCTTCCTCCGAGTTGACCCCGGCAGTCTTCGATGAGTCCCCGCCATAACGCGCTGGCAACATCGAACGAGGGTTGCGCTCGTTGCGGGACTTAACCCAACATCTCACGACACGAGCTGACGACAGCCATGCACCACCTGTGACCGCCCCCGAAGGACCCTACATCTCTGCAGGTTTTGCGGCCATGTCAAACCCAGGTAAGGTTCTTCGCGTTGCATCGAATTAATCCGCATGCTCCGCCGCTTGTGCGGGCCCCCGTCAATTCCTTTGAGTTTTAGCCTTGCGGCCGTACTCCCCAGGCGGGGCGCTTAATGCGTTAGCTGCGGCACAGAGAACCGGAGAGGTCCCCCACACCTAGCGCCCAACGTTTACAGCGTGGACTACCAGGGTATCTAATCCTGTTCGCTCCCCACGCTTTCGCTCCTCAGCGTCAGTATCGGCCCAGAGACCCGCCTTCGCCACCGGTGTTCCTCCTGATATCTGCGCATTTCACCGCTACACCAGGAATTCCAGTCTCCCCTACCGAACTCTAGCCTGCCCGTATCGACTGCAAGCCCACAGTTGAGCTGTGGGTTTTCACAGTCGACGCGACAAGCCGCCTACGAGCTCTTTACGCCCAATAAATCCGGACAACGCTCGCGCCCTACGTCTTACCGCGGCTGCTGGCACGTAGTTGGCCGGCGCTTCTTCTGCAGGTACCGTCACTTGCGCTTCGTCCCTGCTGAAAGAGGTTTACAACCCGAAGGCCGTCATCCCTCACGCGGCGTCGCTGCATCAGGCTTCCGCCCATTGTGCAATATTCCCCACTGCTGCCTCCCGTAGGAGTCTGGGCCGTGTCTCAGTCCCAGTGTGGCCGGTCGCCCTCTCAGGCCGGCTACCCGTCGTCGCCTTGGTAGGCCATTACCCCACCAACAAGCTGATAGGCCGCGAGCCCATCCCAAGCCGAAAAACTTTCCACACACCACCATGCGGCAGCATGTAATATTCGGTATTAGCCCCGGTTTCCCGGGGTTATCCCAAAGCCTGGGGCAGATTGCTCACGTGTTACTCACCCGTTCGCCGCTCGAGTACCCCGAAGGGCCTTTCCGCTCGACTTGCATGTGTTAAGCACGCCGCCAGCGTTCGTCCTGAGCCAGGATCAAACTCTCCAACAAAATTTAGAGAATCAAACCCGGCATATAAAATGCCAAGGAATCACCAACCAGAAAACCACCACCGAAGCAGTAGCAAACCAGCCGGGAACCAAACAAACTTTGGCACTGGCTTATCAAGCACCCTGTTGAGTTCTCAAAGAACAAACACACACCAGCAGAACCACCCACAACAAGCAGGCAACCCCACCAGGGC
>NZ_JBHMIM010000121.1:0-5489 GCF_048060115.1 Micromonospora sp. LOL_023 | reverse complement strand
CGCGCTGGCCTCGCGCTGGCCTCGCGCTGGCCTCGCGCTGGCCTCGCGCTGGCCTCGCGCTGGCCTCGCGCCGGTCGACGTGAGGCTGGTTGGCCGGGGCCAGCCGGCGGGCTCATGCGGCGGTTCAGCCGGCGGGCTCAGGCAGGTTGGCCGGAACCCGCTTCGGCGAACCAGTCGCCGGTGCCGTACGGGTCGGCCAGCGGCTGCGAGCCGTGCTCGTGGATGATCCGCCAGACTCCGTCCGTGCCGCGCCGTAGCCCCCAGGTCATCCGCATCCGGAGTTGGCGGTCCTGCGGGCCGCCGGTGAAGTGGCAGTCGACGATGCCGCAGACGAACGCCACGTGCTGGCTCTCGTGCACGTCCGGGCCGTCCGCCCAGCGCCATTCGATCAGCCGGACGGGGGAGTCGAAGTAGCGACGCCACCCCTCGTGGACGCGGTCGCCGCCCCGGTTGCTCCAGCGTGGGCCTTCGAGGAAGACGTAGGTCTGCGGTCCGGGGTCGAAACAGTCGAGGACGCCGTCGAGGTCCCGCTCACGAAGCGCGTCGAGCATCTGGGCCGGGGTGTCGACGGCTGACCGGGTGGGGGTGGCGGGCATGGTGGCGTCCTCGCTGTCGGTCGACTCGGGCGGTCGTTGAAACGCCGTTCCATTATCTCGACCTGGTCGGTGTTTGACCAGCCCAGAGCGCCGCCTGGCGGCTACGACAGCGGCGGTCTCAGCCTCCGACGTCGCTGGTGCGGTGGCCGCCGCACCGCTCGGAGAAGCGGGCCGCCACGTCCAGTACCGCGTCCCGACACACCTCGAACTCGTCGGAGAAACGTTCCATCGGACCGCAGACACTGACCACCGCCAGCGGCACCCCGTCGTGACCGAAGACCGGCGCCGCCACCGAGGCCGCGCCCTCCTTGCGCTCGGCCGCCGATCTGGCCCACCCCTGAGTGCGTACCTGTGCCAGCTCCTCGCGCAACTGCTGTACGTCGGTCACCGTCAACGCGGTGACCGCCTCCAGCTTCGACGACGCCAGGTACTCCTCGACCTGGGCGGCGGGCAGGAAAGCGAGGAACGCCCGCGACGAGGCGCCGGCATGCAGCGGATACGGCTCACCCAGGTTCACCGACATGATCACTTCCCGGGCGGGGGTCACCTGGTCGACGTACATCCGCTGACGGGATCCGGCCAGCACGGACAGCGTGGCGGTCTCATTGGTGCGGTCCCGCAGCTCCTGCAGGTAAGGCCGTCCCATGTGGCGTACGTCGATTCGTTCCAGGTAGCGCAGCCCCAGTCGCAGCGCCTCCAGCCCGAGCGAGTAGCGCCGGGTGTTCTCATCGAGCGAGATCAGGCCCCGGCCGCGCAACGACGCCAACACCCGGTGCACCGCGGCCTTGGACAACCCGAGCTCGTCGGCGATCTCGGTCACCCCGAGGTCGTCGCCGGGCATCCGGCCGAACAGCAGCAGTACGTCGGCCGCCCGTTCGACGGCTGCGATGGTGGCGCTGGGGCCGTCGCCGCCTTTGCCCGCGCCACCGGCGCCGGTCTCGGTCTCGGTCTGTGATTGACGGGGCAACACACACAACTCCTCGCTCGGCCAGTTCGTGGCCCACCCCGATGAACTCATGGTTGGCATGGTTTCAACCGAATGCAGCGGTCGGTGGAATCCAGAGCGTAACGGCGTTCCGGTTTGACGGCTAGGCCACCTCGGGCGGACCGGCGGGCACCAGGCCCGGTCGCCCAGAGCGCGGCTGAAAGCGAACCGGATCCCCTTGACGCTGATTTGCGCCAAATCATACCTGGTCACCACCCTTTTACCGGGGCGCACCCGGCCGGCGCTGGATGCGAGCATTGTGGCGGTCGATCCCTGCGGCACGACCTCAAGGGGTACTGCACTGGAGGGCGGGACACTCCAACCGTCGCGACGAATCACTACGGAAGGTGGCACGACCCGATGACACTGGAGGCTACGGTTGTCGGCGCCGGCCTCGCCGGGTCACTGACGGCGGTCGCGTTGGCCCGTTCCGGGATCGCGACCTCGGTCTACGAGGCCTACCTCGATCCCGCCGGCACGACCGGAGGTTTCATCAACCTCACGGCCAACGGCCTCGGCGCGTTGCACTCGGTCGGCTGCCTGGAGCAGACGCAGGCCAAGGGGATCGTGGTGAACCGACTCTGCCTGTGGAGCGGCGAGGGCCGACTGCTCGGCCGGGCGTCCCGGTCCGGGCGCCCCGCCGGCCGGGCGATGAACCTGACGATCATGCGGGGCGATCTGGTCGCGGTGCTGCGCGAGGAGGCGGCCAAGGCCGGTGCCACCATCTCAACAACATCATCGACGACCGTGCCGGGCTGTTCGACCAGGCCCTGACCCGCCTCGCCGACTTGGCCGGCCTGCCGGCTTGACCTGACTCGATTCACTCGACCCATCCGGCTCACTCGACCCAACCGGCCTGTTCGACCGCGCCCGACCACTGGAGAACACCCCGTGCGGATCATCGTCATCATCTGCTCTGCCGTGCTCATCATGGAGTTCGTCCTGCACGGCCTCGCCATGTACATCGGCATGGAGGCCGGCATCGCGCCGCTGCAGAACCACTTTGGATTCCGACCCAGTCGGGCGTTGACGCTCCTGCTGGCGGTGCTCGACACGCTGGCCGCCGTCGGCCTGGTGATCGGCATCTGGCGGCCGGAGATCGGCGCCATCGCCGCCGGCTACACGGTGGCCTTCTTCGGCATGATGCTGATCCTGCGCTTCTACCGCAACCTCGGCGGCATCCTGCCGCCGGACTTCCCGCTGTTCTTCACCCTCGGTGTGGTCGTGCTGGTCCTGCAGCTGCTCCGCTAGCCGGGCACCGGGAGCGGGCAGTGGCCACGACGGTCGTTGCCCATGGCGAAACCGGTCCCTGATCCGACAGCGCAGCCCGGTAGGGGCGGCTACGGTCAGGCACCGACGTCGCCCAGCTCGGAGTACAAGATGAACCAATCAACCGCCTGCCGGATCCTCCGGCATGCCGCGCTGCTGCTCGTACTGCCAGCACTCACCGTCGCATCGGTCAGCCCCGCGTCCGGTGTCGTAACTGGACCCGTGACCGAATCGCCCGGGACGGTGACCACCACGGTCCACGACGCGGCGACCGGCCGACCGGCCCGAGCCTGTGTCAGGCTCGTCCCGCTCGACCGTGACCGCTACACCTGGGTCTCCCTCGGCGAAAGGCAGCTCGGCATGGCCGGCGGGTGCACCGACGAGCAGGGTGCGATCGTTGCGGACGGTGTCGAGCCGGGGCGCTACCAGTTGTTCGCCGCGCCGCGCGACAGACAGCACCACGGACAGCAGTGGGTCGGCGCCCGCGGCGGTACCGGGCAACGGCACCTCGCCGCGGTGGTCGCGGTCCGGGCCGGTGCGACCGCCGCCGCACCGCAGATCCGCCTGGACCCACCCGGTGACATCACCGGCACCCTGACCGGCGCGGCCACCGGCCAGCCGGTCCAGGGCGTGTACATCGGGGTGGTGCCAATGGTGCCGCATCCCAAGTACACCCCCGAGCCGATCAGCGACCCGGCCGGCCGCTACACCGTCACCGGGCTCGGTCCGTACCGCTGGGCCCTGCAGTTCTTCGGTCCGCGGACCGCGACCCAGTGGTCCGGTGGCGTCGGCAACGCCATGCTGGCCCGGACCGTGCAGGTGCGGTCCGGGCAGACCGTCACCCTGGACCAGGTCCTGCGGGCACCGACCATGGTGGTCGGCACCGTGCTGGTCGACGAGTTGCCCAGCTACAGCCCGGTGATCGCGTTCAACGCCGTCACCGGCGACGTCACTGGCGTGGAGTATGTCGGAAACACGTACCAGCTGCCGGTGCTGCCCGGCCAGGTGATCAAACTGCGGTGCGACTGTAGCTACAGGTCGATTCAATGGCATCCGGCCGCCCAGACCTTCACCGAGGCGGCACTGGTCTGGGTGGGCTGGACTCCGGTCACCATCGACTTCGACCTGACCGCGACCAGCTGACCGCCGCAACTGACCGGGCGGGGCGACGGCGTCGCCGCCCTGTGCGACCATGATCACTTGACCCGCCCAGTCTCCGCAGTCCCCGACAGCTGGATGCCCTGCCGGACGGGCAATCATCATCCCGCCCGGCAGGGCATCTCGACTGCTGATCGGTCGAGTGGTCTGCTTACCGACTATCGCACGTTTATGACCATTCGACGGAACGAGTACAGGTTCGGCGAGCCGTTGTCACGTACCTGCAGGATGATGTGAATACTCTGGCCGCCAGCGTTCGACGGGACCTGCACTGTGGCCGAGGTGCCGGTGCTGTTGCTGATCGACACGCTGCCGTTGTAGGAGCTCGGCTCGTTGTAGAAGGACCACGAGTATGCCAGGGAGTTGCCGTCAGGGTCGCTGGAGCCGGCCGCGCTGAGGTTCACGCTGGAACCAGCAGCGGCAGACACCTCTAGGACCTGCTTGGTGGTGTCACCGTTCAGGATTGCGATCGGGTGGTGGTTGGCACCCGAGAAACTGCTGGTGATGCTCCAGTCCATCCGGGCCGCGAAGTCGTTGTGAATCGCGGTGCTCCACCGGCTCATCGAGTTACTCTCCGAGGCATCGGTGTACATGTAGTACGGGTCGAACGACGGCTCATGCGAGAGCCTGCCGCTGCACGACATACCTCGGACGGCGGACTTTTCCGCTGGACCGAAACGACCGCCCAAACCGCCCCAGTCCACGTGATCGGGATCGGTCAGTCCGTTGGCGATCTGGTGCAGGAATGCTGGCGTGTCACCCTCTGTCGCCCATGTCTTGTCCGGGTATTGAGCACCCAACGGGCCGTGGTTCTGGACGTTGGAGTCCACCCAGCTGTCCGACGGCTGCCAGCTGTACACGAGGTTCTTCGCGCGGATGTAGATGAGGTTCGGGTAGTTCTTCGTCAGCCACGCGCCCGCGTCATCCTGACCGAGGATGTCGTAGACCCGAAGCTTGCTGATGAACCGGTTGACCTCTGCCTGGCTACGGGTGTTCCGTACCTTCCACACCGCCTGCGCCAGGGTGTTGCCACCACCCCAGAAGTTGACCCAGACCGGGCGCGGGTCGTCTCGGTCCACAGCGGCGATGATCAGTTCTGAACCGGGGGTGTCCTTGCCCGCGCCGACCGCGTCCATGCCGTAGCCGGTCTGGCCCAGCTTCGAAACGGACTGCAGGTACGACAGGCTCGGGTAGCCATCGGCGTGCCGCTGCAGGTTGGACAGCACCTGGCCATACGCGTTCAGCCGTGGATTCAGCAGATTGTTCACGTTGGAAGAGGTCTGGGTCGGCCGCCAGCAACTGGTGCCTCCGATGATGCCTTCAATGTCTACTTCGTTGGCCATCACCAGCATGCGGACCAGTGACTGCAGATCGTCCGGGTCGGCACCAAGGTCGGTTGTGTTGATGACTCGGGGTTTTGTTCCTGATGTTGGTTCTGTGACGGAGATTGTCTTGGCGAGGGAGTTGGTGCGGCTGTCGTT
>NZ_JBHMIM010000120.1:0-5526 GCF_048060115.1 Micromonospora sp. LOL_023 | reverse complement strand
CCCAACCCCGCCCGGGTCGACCCACCGACACCGGGCCACCCCCGCACACCCAAAACCCGCCGTGGTACAGGCTATTTACCGGTCAGATCATGGGGGCGTGCCTTCGGTGGCGCGGACCTGGATGAGTGGAGGAGGCGGGTGCTGTGAGTGAGCCGGATTTCGACCGGATGAGCAAGGATGAGGTCATCACCTGGTTTCAGGCCACTGACAGTCTGGCGCCGGTGATCAGGTCGATGACCACTGTGCCGGCGACTGGCGCCGCACCGGAGGCGCCGATGATGCTGGTGAGCATCCGGCTGCCCGTCGCGCTCGTGGAGCAACCCGACAGCATCGTCGGGGAGTCGGCGACCCGCCGGTCCGACGTGATCCGCGACGTCCTGACCGGGTACGTGGCGTCCCGTACCGTGCCGGTCGGCCAGCACGAGGCAGAGCGGGCCCTCGAGGTGCTCCGCCGCATCGTCACCGCGTACACCGGCGAGGGCCACGCCGACGCGGCCTGACCTACCCACCGCAAGGGGCAGACAACACGATCGACGGACCTCGGGGTGGGCGTGCGGCCAGGTGCCGGGAACGGACGTCGTGAAGGGGACTGCTGGCGGTCGGGGAAACTCGGATCACCTCGTCAGCGACCTGCCCACCGACCAGGTGACGAGCCCACTGCGACTTCAAGTTCCCCGCGTGTAGCAGCGCCCGGATCGGCCAACCGTGCGCGACGGCCTCGTGGATCCGGGCGTTCGCCCAGCACCAGGAACTCACTCAGGCGATGCCTCGTGTCTGATTCTGGGCATGGCCGCATCTTCTCCCATAGGAGCGACCGGCCTGCCCAGCGACCCCGTCAGCGCGTTCAGCGCCGCAGCAGGTCCATGTGCACGGCCCGCAGCCGCGCCAGCGCCGGGTCGCTGGCCGACGGGATCCGCCGGTCAAGCTCGGCCCAGACCTCCGCGAGGGCGTCGGTCAGCACCCGCAGGTCGTTGGCGTGCTGGCGGGCGCCGCGCTGTCGCGTCTGCTCCAACCGGCGCTCCCAGCCGGCGGTGACCTCGGCGATCCGCCCCGCATCGGCGCGTGCCTGCGCGACGCTCCGCGCGGCGGCCGCCGGCACGATGGCGGCGACGGGGCGGGCGTCGCGGTCGTGCTCGATCACCGTGACGGTGTCGGTCAACTCGGCGAGTGCGACGAGTTGGGCCAGCCGGGTGCGGGCCTCACGTAACGACAGGGCCTGCGGCCGGACGTGCTCTGGATCCAGGGCGGGGGCAGCCATACGGTCATGGTGCCCGTCGGGTACGACATTCGATGCGTACCCGGGTCCGGATTCCTGCGTCGAGCCCGCTTCACACCGCGCCCCGATACCCTTGTGGGGAGGCGCCGCAGCGAGGTGATGGTTTCCATGGGTAGGTCCGGCGAGAGCGGTCACCTGCTGGTGGCCACCAACAAGAGGGCGCGGCACGACTATCAGATCCTGCGTACCTACGAGGCGGGGATAGTCCTGGTCGGCACTGAGGTGAAGTCGCTGCGGGCCGGTCGAGTGTCGCTGGTGGACGCCTTCGCGCAGCAAGGGGACCGCGAAATCATGCTGCACGGGCTGCACATCGCCGAGTACGGCTTCGGGAATCGGACAAACCACCAGCCCCGGCGTACCCGAAAGCTGCTCCTGCGTCGGGTGGAGATCGATCGGATCCTGGAACGCCTTCGGGAGGGCGGCCTGACGCTCGTACCGTTGTCGCTGTACTTCGCGAACGGTTGGGCGAAGGTCGAACTCGGCCTCGCGAAGGGCCGGCGCAGTTTCGACAAGCGGCAGGCCATCGCCGAACGGGAAGCGAACCGGGAGATCGCCCGGGAGTTCAGCCGTCGACTCAAGGGCAGGCCCCGCCACCAGGGCTGACCAACCACGCCGACCGCAGCCTGTGCCGTTCGAGAAGTCGGTTTCGGCTACGCGGCCTGCTCATACTCGTTGATCAACCCGTGGACGACCTTCCTGCGCTGTATTCGGACGGCATCCAGGTTGGTCACCGGCACTGGGAGGGTGTCCCGGTCGGGTGGGTGTTGCCTGCGCTCCGCGAACGCGTTCGCCCGGGGTGCCTGCGGTGGCGTTCAGAGCACTTCGACACCCTCGGCCTGGAACACGGTGTCGAACGCGGCGGTGCACTTGGCGTGCCGGTCCCGGATCAGGAACCGGAACTGGTTCGCCTGATCGCCCAGGTCCATCATGAGGTTGCGGGCCTGCTGTGCCACCCAGTCGCCGGTCGGGTTCGTGGTGGCGCCCAGCAGGTGGACTCGCTGGGTAGCGATCTCCATGAGGAACAGGACGTAGACGCGGGTCAGCCCTGTGGGTGCCGGAAACCTCGTCCATCCTGGTCATGGCCTTCGGTGCCAGGCCAGCAACGTCGCTGGGGGTGACGATCCGATGTTCCCGCATTCGACGCGGCAGCAGGCGAGCCAGGCCCGACAGGATCGCCCGGTCCGGCCACGACAGCTGCGGCCTGCCGGGAACCTGCCGGCAGAGCACCGCTACCTCATGCTGCAGCGCGAGGACCTCGATCAGCAACGCTTTGTCGCCGCGGATCAGCAACCCCAGCCCGTTGAACAGCCGGATCATCCCCAGGTACAGCAACCGCACGACATACCGACGATCATTAACCCAAGCCGAGAACTCCCAGCTCACAGCATGTGCGACGAGTTGTGGCACGGTACTGCCTGACTGCCGGTTCGGCAGGTCAGACCCCTGATGATCTTGCGCGCTCGAAGGAACTCGAACCCCTAACCTTCCGATCCGTAGTCCAAAGCAGATGATTGGGTTCATCCTATTTCGACTCTGGTCCTGGAATGGTCCCACGGCAACCAGCTCAGTCCGGCCCGATCCTGGTGTGTCCGCCCAGGTCCCGGCCATGCAGGGCCTCGCCATCGACATGTATGAACGATCTCGGCGGCTCGCCGAAGCCGCCCGCACTCCGGCTGGGTCCCGGTGCGTCCGTGCCTGTTCCCCGACGTTCGAGCACCCAGGGAGCACCACGCTCGCCGCTGGTGGTCGATGTCTGGTTCGACCGTCGGGACTGCGCCCGCCCTTGCCGCCTCATCGGAGTCGTCCATCCCGGTCCTACTCGTGACTGTCAGGCAGGTGCGCGGCGACGGTGTGGGTGCCGGATAGCTCCGTCTATCCTGGTCATGGCTCACCGCCGAACTCGGCCGCGTCGACAGCGAACTGGCGGCCCTGGCGACCACCCGCACCACCCTGCGTGCGCTCGCCGTCGTCGACCCGACCTTCGCCGGCACCCCTACCAGCAGATCCTGGAAGTCCTCGCCACCGCACCCGCCGGGATGCGGGCGAAGGGCATCTGCCTCGCGCTCGGCGTCGAGCCCTCACTGAAACACGTCGAAGGCACCCGCGCGAAGCTCAAACGCATGGTCAACCGCCAGGTCCTTACCGAAGGCGAACCCGGAGTATTCACTCTCGCCCCGAAAAAGACGAAATCTTCCGAACTGCCCTCTCAGGGAAGCTCACGGCCGTAGGCCGCGATGATTCCGCCTTGTCGTGCAACACGGGTGGTGCGCAGCTTCGTGTTAGGGGTGAGCAGGGAGGGCGGGTTGACATTCGAAGATTATGTGGCGGCGCGATTGCCGGCGCTGCTGCGGCAGGCGACGGTGCTGGCCGGCGATCCGCACGTGGCTGAGGACGTCGTTCAGGACGTCCTCGTCAAGGCGCAGCCGAGGTGGGCGCGGATCTGCGAGTTGGACGCACCGGACGCGTACCTGCGCAAGATGATCGTAAATGAGCTGCTGTCCGCCCGGCGGCGGATAGCTGCCGCCCTCCGCCGGGAACGGGTTCAATGGCCGGCACCGGTCCAGGACGACGTCGACGTGATCGTGCTGCGTGAGGCGACCCTGCAGGTGATTCGTACCCTCCCGGTCCGTCAACGCCTCGTGATCGCGCTGCGCTTCTACGAGGACATGTCCGACGCCGACATCGCCGCGTTACTGGACTGCACCGAGGGGACGGTACGCAGTCAAGCGTCGCGTGCGCTGGCCAAGTTACGTGGGATGGCGGCGACGCAGCCGGTACGGGAGGACAAATGATTGACGCCGATGCCATCCGAAGCGCCCTCGCCGCCCTCGCCGACGAGGCCCCGCCACCGGACCGGATCCGCGCTTCGCTGGACATTCGCGTGCGGCGGCACCGCCAACGCCGACTGGTCCTGCGGCTCGCCGGCGCCGGTACGGTCGCGGCCACTACCGGCGTCGCGGCGGCTGGAGCGTGGCGCTTCGCCCGGCCACCGGAGTCGAGGTTCCCGGTGCTGCACGCCGGTCACGGTGGCGGCTGGCTGGAGGTTCCCCTGCGCTTCCGTCCGACATGGCTGCCCCATGGGTACGGCGAGGGCCAACGTAGCGTCGTCGTGGATGGGACGCAGGCTCCCGTGCTCTCGCGGGTCTGGCAGACAGGCGCCGTGAGCCAGGGGATCTCGTTGCTGGTCGGCTGGCACTCATCGCTTGATCCCGACCGGCCAAACGGCCCGACGACAACGATCGATGTCAATGGGGTGCCGGGTCGGCTCATCCAGGTCGGCGATCAGAATCTCGGCACGTACCTCACCTGGCAGCCGACTGGCCAGCCACAGCTGTTGATCAGCGTACACACCGATGATAGCGCGAAGGCTCAACAGAATCTGGCCGTTCGGGTCGCGCGCTCAGTGCGACCAGATCCGGGAGTCACCTCGGTCGGCCCGCGCTTCGGGTGGCTGCCGCTGGACCTTGCTGCCGTGCCCTGGCGGCTGGCACACGGATTCGCGGGCACCAACTGGGTTCAGGATGTGAGTGTGAGCGGCACCGGCGGACGGCAGCTCCTCATCAGTATGGGGACCAGCGCCGAGATGCGCCTGGCGAATACGTTCGCCACTGCTCCGATCCGCATCCGCGACTGGAGCGGCTGGCAGGTGCCGGAGATGACGCAGCTCTTCCTGATGCTGCCCGACGGCGTTGAGGTGTTTGCCCAACTCGACGATGGACCCGGCGGCGAACAGGTCATGCCCACCCTCATACGGATCATCGAGGAGTTCGAGTTCGGACCATGGCCGGACATGAGCTGGATCGGTGGACGTTGAGGGGGTCTGTTGCGTTGGGGGAAGCCTGATCAACTTCGGGTTGCCCGGTGTGGTCTTCTTGCCTGGTGAGGT
Organism: Micromonospora sp. LOL_023; assembly: GCF_048060115.1. Classification (NCBI taxonomy): domain Bacteria; kingdom Bacillati; phylum Actinomycetota; class Actinomycetes; order Micromonosporales; family Micromonosporaceae; genus Micromonospora; species Micromonospora sp. LOL_023. The sequence goes on along the minus strand of NZ_JBHMIM010000120.1, from coordinate 364 downwards.
CGTCGTCCCGTGTCCGGTTCTGGTCCCAGCCGTCGTCGACGTTCGTCGGGTTCCGGTTTCCGTCTGAGGTGATCGTTTTGGCGGTGCCTGGTACCTGCGTTTCAACCTCTCGTACCGGGATGTGGAGGAGTTGCTGGTCGAGCGGGGTGTCGAGGTGGATCACGTCACCGTGTACCGGTGGGTGCGGCGGTTCACCCCGCTCTTGGCCGATGCGGCCCGGTTCGCTCGTCACTCACCTGGTGACCGGTGGTTCGTGGATGAGACCTACGTCAAGGTCAACGGTGTTTGGCGGTACGCGTAGCGGTAGTTGTCAAGTCAAGTTGAGACGGTTTGTTCCTGCTGGGTTGGCGGGTTGATCCAGGCC
>NZ_JBHMIM010000119.1:0-5575 GCF_048060115.1 Micromonospora sp. LOL_023 | reverse complement strand
ACGTGTTACGCACCGTCACCGCCCTGGAGGTCTTCAGAACCACCGCACCGGGTTTTGAATGACCCTCCTTGTCCGGGGTCGGGGTAGAGGATCTTGTTGACGGCGTCGGCGAGTTGCCGGCGGGTGAGGCCCAGGCGTTCGCGTGCTGTGGTGAGCGGATGGTTCTGCATGACACCCCCGAAGTGTGGTGCACGATCGATGCGTGGTGGCGCGAACTGCCTGTGGCGGTAATCGACTTTGGACAGTATCCCACCTGGTGAATGCCGTCTTCAACCATCTGCGTCGAGCAATTCCTGTCCCTGTCAGGGAATATGTCAACGGCGGAATGTCAAGAGGGGAGGCAGGGGATGGGTCCCGCTACGGTAAGCATCCCTTCCAGTAGTGCGGGTGCGTCGCCAGCCACCGCCGGAAGCTGGCGTCCCCCACTTCGAACACGGCGCAGGAGTGATCGCAGTTCTGACCTGGTCCCGCAGCCACCGTGCACCGCCGAGCGAGTGATGGCAGGAAGTTGCGACGCCCCCGGAACCCATGTCGAGGGGCGATGCCGCAGCGATCCAGCGCGCGCGGTCTACCTGGAAGACGGCGTTCGATACCTCTGGGGTCCACGGCCTGGACGTGGTTCCATCGTCGCGGCAGCGCCTCGGTGAGTAGCTTCCAACTATGGCCCGCGCGCTTGTCGCCATGCCTATTGGGTTAGGGTACCTCTCTACCCGCGCCGGATAGTAGCCCTGGGCCAGGGAGGTAACTTTGAGTAGGTTTCACGTTAGTCAGATTGAGACACATGTTCGATCACTCTACGAGAAGGGTTATTGGAAACCCGATCTCAATGATGTGGCCAACATGTCCCGACTTCTGGCTGTACATGCCGTCCATATGGTTTTGGGGTCCGACGACGACAATAATCGCATAGTTGAGATTACTGACGGTACTGACGATCGCGGAATCGATGCCGTTGGGGTAGATCCGAACTTAAAGCTCATCGTATTCGTCCAGTCGAAATGGCGACAGGACGGAACTGGATCGATGGCTCTCGGAGATGTCCTAAAATTCCTTCAAGGCGTACAAGTGCTCTTGGGGATGAAGGCCGAGGGTGAGCCGGCGCATGCATCGGAGGATACAAGGACCGCACTCCGGAAATTGCTTATAAAGCCAGGTGCTCGAATTCGACTAGTTACCGCGTCGACTGCGATTGATCCTCTTGTGCCGGCCGTCGAAGACCCGATCGTCGAACTCCTGGGTAAGTTGAACGACCTCGAGGATACCGAGCCTTTGGCGACGCACCTGCACTTGTCGCAGGCAATGCTGTTTAATTCGATCTCAGACCAGACTCGCGCAGCAATTGACCTTGAACTGCAGATGCTTGACTGGGGCCGAGCGTCGGAACCGCATAAGATCTACTACGGCCGAGTGAGTGCAGCAGAGATCGCCAATTGGCATCAAGCTCATGGATCTGACCTGTTTGCTGAGAACATTCGCGTCGTTATTCCTCGGTCGGATATCAACGAAGGAATATTGCAGACCATCAAGTCTGAGCCGCAACAATTTGCATACTACAATAATGGGATTACAATCCTTGCAGAGTCGATCGCAATTGGGCCTGGTGGTGCGCTCAACCGTGACGTCGGATACTTCAAGCTCACCAGAGCGAGTATTGTTAACGGCGCACAGACGGTCTCAACGCTCGGAGCCGTCAAGGGGAGTGAGGCCGAATCGAACCTGGGTAATGCCTTCGTTCTTGTGAGGTGCATCGAAGTGCCCAAAAACGAGGAGGAGTTGGGTCGGCGTATAACGCGGTATGCGAACACTCAGAATGAGGTTTCGAGCCAGGACTTTGCCTTTCTTGACCGCGAGCAGCATAGATTAGTGCGTGAGCTGCAGGTGTTGGGGTATGAGTACATCCTGCGTTCGGCCGAAGTGCCGAAGTCTAAGGATCTCGGAAAGGTGATCGAACTGCGTCAGGCGGCAGTAGCGCTGGCATGTGCTTCACCGAACCTTGCCCATTCGATAACTGCGAAGAGAGAAGTATCTCGACTTTTTTCTGATACCTCCATATATAAAGCCTTGTTTAATGATCAGACTGATCCACTTAGGCTGAGTAGGGCAGTCCGGATTGTGTCGGAGGTTGACGACATTCTGGATGAAATGGAGCGTGAGTCGGATGGGGTTGAAGCGGGGGTTGCCCTTCATGGCAGACGGCCTATCGCGCATTTGGTAATGCGCAAATTGGGTGACAAATTCCTTAAAGAGCCGTCGAGTGATCTTGACCTGAGTCTCGCCAATTTACGGGCCGAGGTCAGGGGTTATGTGGCGGCGATCGTAGGGGTTTTCCCGGCGAATGCGTACCCGGGAAACGTCTTCAAGAACCAAAAGCGCGTAGCGTCTCTGATCTCACAAGCCAAGCTTCTGTAGGTATACTCGGCCGCTCCCGGTTAAATAGCAGTAGGTAGTGAGCTCGTCGGCTCGGACATCCTGTCCGAGCCGACGGTAGCCGATCGCGGGCCGGGTATGCCTCTTCCTGTCGAGGAGAAGACGAATCATGGGACGGGTTGCCAGCCCCAGGGGCGGTTGCCGTGTTCGCCGCGGATGCAGGCGAGGCGGTAGTGGGCCTGGTCGCGTAGGGCTGGGTTGTCTCGCGCGAGTTGGGCCGCGAAGGTGACCTTGCGCAGCTCTCGGGCGTCGCGGAGGACCGGAAGCCCCGGCCAGTCGGTGACGTCGTAGCCGTATTGGTGGCAGAACTCGGTCCAGCCGGGTGCGTACTCGGCGCTGAAGGTCAGGTGGTCGACGGCGACGGAGACCAGGTCCCACTCGGGTGGGCCGAAGGCGAATCGTTCGAGGTCGAGCACGACGGGTCCGGCGTCGGTGTCGACGATGTTGCCCGCCCAGGCGTCACCGTGCACGGCACCGTGGGGGAGGCCAGGAGGAAGCTCGCGGTAACGCTCGTGCAAACCGTGCAGGTGATCGAGCAGCCAGGCGCGGTCGTCGGCGGAGAACACGGTCGCCTCGGCGATGCGCTGCTCCAGGCGTACGAAGGGTGCCAGTGGAGGCAGTTCGAGACTTGCCGGGGGCCGCAGGCGGTGCAGCTGTTGCAGTACCTGGGCCAGCTGGCCGATGCTGCCTTCCCGATGCGGCGGCAGCTCATGCCAGAAGGTGACGGCTCGTCCGTCGACCGCGACTGGTTGCGGCAGATCGTCGATCGCGCGGACCGCCGGTATCCCGGATTCGTTGAGCCAGCGGGACACCCGGACTTCCTTGCCTGCGGTGGCGAGCTGCCCGTCGCGGCTGACGCGGGCGACGACGCCGCCGGGCAGGCGGTAGATGACGTTCTCCGCAGACCGGATCAGCTCAACGCCGGTCGGGTCGACCCCGACCTGCTGGCAGGCGAGCAGCAGCGCTTCCTGCGGATCCGTCATGCGACGGCTCCGACCGTCTCCCGGATCCGGGCGCGCAGCTCCTGCACTTCTGTGAGTTTGCCGTGCGGTCCGGCCATCCGGTGCAGCTCCCGTAGGTCGTCGGCGGCGCGCAGCGAGCGGACCGGTCCGGCGTCGTCGAGGGCCAGGTTGCCGATCGTCACGGCCTCCAGCGGGTCACCTTGCACCATCGTGAGGGACGCCAGTTTGATGCGGGAGATCGCCCTGGACCGCAGGTACGCCGGGAGATGGTGCTCCACTGAGTAGGCGAACCGGTCGGCCGACTCCGTAACGAGGCTGGTGTGCAGGGCGACGTCAAATAACGCGTGGGCGGTGTCGCCGTGGTGCTGGGCGTCGTCGTAGAAGCACATCCACGGCGGGTCCTCCGCTGGTGCGGCGTGCGCGAAGGCTTCGTCGGCGGCGCCGACGGCGGCCAGCGCCTCCTGTGCTCTGCCCGGACCGAGTTTGGCGAGTGCCCGTGCTCGTACGGTGTGCAGCATGGCGCGCTCGGAGGCGGTGAGCCAGTCGGCGCGGACCAGGGCCATTTCGATGTGGGTGAGCCCGTCGTCGGGCTGACCGCACCACACCGCCTGCCGGGCCAGGCTGGACAGCAGCATCGCGCGCTGGTGCCAGTCGCCGCCGATGCTGGCGCAGCGCAGGGCGAACGTGAATCGTTGCCGGGCCGCCTCGTGGTGGTAGGCGTCGAAGAGCATGAACGCCACAACCCCTGCCAACTGGGCCAGTGCCTTGTGTAGCGCGGGGCGTAGGTTCGCCGGGCAGCTCACCTCCAGCAGCCGGGACATGCGGTGCAGCTTGTCGTCGGCGATCTCCCGGACCAGCGCGCCGCCGTGCGCGTTGTCCCACTGTTCGAGGATCTCCGCTGCTTCCAGAACCTGGGCGATGTGTTCCTGGCTGACCTGACGCGGCAACTCGTCGACGACCGGTGCGCCGAGCAACGACATCAACGGGATGGCGTCGGATGTCAACGAAGCGGCGGCGGCGGGACTCAGCCCCGTTGCCGGGGACTCGTATCGATTGGATCGAACGGCGAGCATGCCTTTCGTGCGCATGCTGATATCCCGCCGGCGGAATCCGAGTTCGTCGTCGGTGTCGGCGTTGAGGACGATGCGCAGGGCGGTGCGGTAGTCCTCGGCGGGGTAGCGGATCTTGCCGTTTTCGAGTTTGCCCAGGTAGTTCGCGGTGAAGGCACTGTGGGCTGCTTGTCCGGGGTCGGGGTAGAGGATCTTGTTGACTGCGTCGGCGAGTTGCCGGCGGGTCAGGCCCAGGCGTTCGCGTGCTGCGGTGAGCGGATGGTTCTGCATGACACCCCCGAAGTGTGGCGCACGATCTGATGCGTGATGGCGCGAACTGCCCGTGTCGGTAATCGATATTGGACAGTATCCCACCCGATGAATGCCGCCTTCAACCATCTGCGTCGAGCAATTCCTGACCCTGCCAGGGAATACGTCAACGCTCAAATGTCAAGAGGGGAAGCGGGGGATGGTTCCCGCAACGGGAAGCATCCCTTCCAGTAGTGGGGGAGCGTCGCCCCGTCCCGGGCGGGACGCCTACCGCAGCCGGTCAGTCATCGGCCACGGTGTGTGCGGGGTTCGGCACAGACGCCGTACCGCTGAAGTCGCCGGACCCCGACGCGGCCTGCCGCCGCCGGAAGCCCCTGTGACCGGCGGCGGCAGGCCCCGCGAAGAAGCCCAGGCCCACCGGCCAACACAGTGGACGTACCCGGAAAGGGGTTGTGATGCTGGAAGCGGTGCCTGCCGCCCCGGTTGCCCGACGACCAGGCCCCGGTCGTGCGGAAGCGATGCGCTGCCGGATGTCGGCCATGATGCGCCGGTAGTGCGGCTCGAACTGACGTGCGGGCATGCCGAAATCGTGCCCCAGCTCGGCCTTTGCGGGAGACCCGCCGGGGTGGCGTCGATCCGGTGGAGCGGCGCTCAGCTGTTCCTTCGACGGTCGGCGCTGCCTCGGCGATCCCCATCGACGCCCCGGCCGACCGGTGTACGCGGCACCGTCGGCCACTGCACACAACCCAGGAGTGCTCCCGATTGTCGGCGTTCGGCGGAACGTGTGCCGTCGGACGCCCGTACCAGCGTCCCTGTGGGCGTACCGCCGTTTGTGGCTGCGTGCGCAGGGCGGGCGGCCCGACCTCC
>NZ_JBHMIM010000118.1:0-5808 GCF_048060115.1 Micromonospora sp. LOL_023 | reverse complement strand
CGCTTCTTCCCTCGACTTTCCTAACAGGGTAACCTTATTGGCTCCCTGTCCGGAATCCTCGGGGCACCTCACTCCTCAGGCATGGTGGGGATCGACGCCGGGCTCGACAGCCTGTTCACCCTGTCCAGCGGGGAAAAGATCGCCAACCCCCGACACGAACGCCGTGACCGGGCCGCCCTGGCCCGTGCCCAGCGGAACCTGGCGCGCAAGGTCAAGGGTTCGGCGAACCGGGCCAGATCACGGGTGAAGGTTGCCCGCGTCCATGCCCGGATCGCCGACCGCCGCCGTGATCACCTGCACAAACTGACCACTCGACTCGTTCGTGAAAACCAAACGATCGTGATCGAGGACCTGACCGTACGCAACATGGTCGCCAACCACAGTCTGGCCCGCGCCATCTCGGACGCGGGCTGGCGGCAGTTCCGCACCATGCTGGGGTACAAGGCGGACTGGTACGGCCGGGACCTGGTAGTCGTGGACCGCTGGTTCCCGTCGTCGAAGCTGTGCTCGGTCTGCGGTGCACTGGCTGAACACATGCCGTTGACGGTCCGGTCGTGGACCTGCCGATGCGGGCGGACCCACGACCGCGACGTGAACGCGGCACGTAACATCCTCGCGGAGGGGCTCTCCGTGATTGCCTGTGGAGGCGCTGTAAGACCTCAACGAGAGTCCTCCTCTCGTACGGGGCGGTCGTCGGTGAAACAGGAAAACCCGAGGGCGACCAAGGGAGCCCCGTCCTTCAGGGCGGGGAGAAAGTCAAGTTGGCCACGTCGATCCGCCAACCGTCCAGCACGTACGGCGGCAGCAGTAGCCGCCCACAGATTGTCGACCAGCCACGCACCCGGCGCATACAACGCTGACCCGTCGTGATGCGCCTCGAACAGCTGACCCACAGTGCTAACCCTTCACAGACCCGGAGGTGAGACCGGAGACGATGTAGCGGCTGAGCAGCTGGAACACCAGCACCGTCGGGATCGCCGTCAACAGGGTGCCGGCGGCGAAGATCCCGAAGTTGTTGTTCCGCTCCCCCGCCACCAGGCCGTACATGCCGACCGCCAGCGTCTTCGCCTCCGGGTTGGTGAGGAAGACGTTGGCGATCAGGAACTCGTTGATGGTGTTGATGAACGCCAGCAGCCCGGTGACCGCCAGGATCGGCGCCACCAGCGGCAGCATGATCCGGAAGAACACCTGGGCGTGCGACGCCCCGTCCATGGTGGCCGACTCGTCCAACTCCCTCGGCAGGGTGTCGAAGAAGCCTTTCATCAGCCAGGTGTTCACCCCGAGCGCGCCACCGAGGTAGAGCAGCATCAGCCCCCACGGGGTGTTGAATCCGATGGTCGGCCACAGGTCGGTGATCGTCGAGAAGATCAGGAAGATCGCCACGATCGCCAGGAACTGCGGGAACATCTGGATCAGCAGCAGCGACAGCAGCCCGACCCGCCGGCCCCGGAACCGCATCCGGGAGAAGGCGTACGCCGCCAGCGACGACAGGAACACCGACGCGAACGACGCCAGCCCGGCGATCAGCAGCGAGTTGCCGAACCAGCGGCCGAACGACGTGTCGGCGAACAGCCGGCGGAAGTTGTTGCCCGACGCCCCGGTCGGGAACAGGTCGGTCGACGACAGGGTGCCCAGCGGGTTCACCGCCGCCGACAACACGAACACGATCGGGAACAGCGAGAACGCCACGGCCAGCAGCGCCACCAGGTGCCGCCAGCCGACCCGACCCGCCCAGCGGGTCAGCGAGCGCTGCTTCATCCGTACACCTCTTCCTGTTGCCGGGTGCGCCGGAAGCTGACCGCGGAGATCACCGCGACGAGCGTGAAGATGAAGATCGAGACGGCGGCGGCGAAGCCGTACTGGGCGCCGGCCGCGCCGAACGCCAACCGGTACGTGTAGGTGATCAGCAGGTCCGTCGCGCCGACGCTCGGGTTGTCCGCCGGGAACGGCGCACCCGCGGTCGTCAGGTAGATCGCGTTGAAGTTGTTGAAGTTGAACGCGAACGAGGCGATCAGCAGCGGCGTCAACGCCACCAGCAGCAGCGGTAGCGTCACCCGGCGGAACGCCTGCCACGGGTTCGCGCCGTCGATCGAGCTGGCCTCGGTCAACTCCTTCGGGATGGCCTGCAACGCGCCCGTGGCGACCAGGAACATGTACGGATACCCGAGCCACAGCTGTACGCCGATCACCGCCAGCCGGGCCGACCAGTCCTGCCCGAACCAGTCCACCGTCAACCCGAAGAACTGGTTGATCAGCCCGAAGTCGGTGTTGAACATGTCCCGCCAGACCAGCAGCATCGCGAACGACGGCATCGCGTACGGCAGGATCAGCAGCACCCGGTAAAGGTTGCGGCCCCGCACTCGGTCGGAGTGCAGGGCGATGGCGCAGAGCAGTCCAAGGGCGAAGGTGCCGCCGGTGGAGCCGATCGCGAAGGCGAAGTTCCAGACCAGGGTGCCGAGGAACGGCCCGGAGATGCTGCGGTCGGTCAGCACCCGGGTGAAGTTGTCCAGCCCGACGCCGACCCGCCAGCCCTGCAGCAGCCGGTCGCCGTCGGCGGAGACGAACGAGCCGGCGTCGTCGTCGGCCGTCCACACCGTGCCCGTCACGGTGTCGGTGACACAGTCGCAACCTTCGTCGTACGCCCGGACCGCGACCCCTTCGTACGCCCGCGACAGCCCGATGGAGCGGATCGCCCCGTTGTCGGTCGGCACCGCCAGGTCGGTGATCTCCTGGCTGCGGGCGCTGGCCTGGCCGGCGTTGAGCAGCGTGTACCCGTCGGCCGACGTCACTTTGCCTGCGTCGGTGACGGTGACGTCGCCGGCCGGCAGCTCCCGCAATCCGGAACCGTCACCGGCGTAGACGACCCCGTCGGCCGGGTCGACGACCAGCAGCACCAGGTCACCGGTGGCCGGGTCGCCGACCGTGGCGACGGTCATCGCGTACTCGATGGATCCTGGCACCTGGACCACCGACGTGGCCTGGATGGCCGCGATGGCCTCAGTCTTGCTGCCCCGGTGTCCGTCGCCGAAGTTGGTGAAGGCGGTGGAGGCGGTGTAGAGCACCGGGAAGATCTGGAAGGCGATCAGGAACAGGGTGCCGGGGATCAGGTACTTCGCCGGCACGTGTCGCCGACCCAGGTAGAGGTAGCCGATGCCGGCGGTCGTGGCGACCAGGATGCCGAGCCCGACCCAGGCTTCGGCGGCGATCAGCGGGAACGCCGCCCAGATCGCGATCGCCGCGACCAGGCCGAGCAGCAGCGCCTTGGCCAGCAGACCGCCGGCTCCGGTGTCGCGCATTACTTGATCTGCTCGGCGATCGTCTGACCGGCGGCGGTCATCGTGCTGGCCACGTCGGCACCGCCGACGATCGCGGCCTCGGCCTTGCCGAACGGGTCCCAGATGGCGGCCATCTCGGGGATCGCCGGCAGCACCGCGCCGCCCTGCCCGGCCTGCTGGAACTTGGCCAGGTCGGGGTCGCTGCCGGAAACCTGCTCCAGGGCGGCGGTCAGCGCCGGCGGGCGCGGCTCGGCGTCGTACAGCGCGACGGCCAGCTCGGTCTGGGTGGTGTAGTTGGCGACGAACTCCTGCGCCAGCGCCTTGTTCTTGCCCTTGGCGGCGACGTAGAACGTCTGCACGCCGACGAACGGCTGCGCGGGCGCGCCACCGGCGAAGCCGGGGACCGGGCTGATGTCGTACGCGATGTTCGCGCCCTTGGCGTCGGTGATCGCCCACGGCCCGGAGACCAGGAAGGCGCACTTGCCGCTGGTGAAGGTGGCGATCGAGTTCTCCGGGGTGATGGACCGCTTCAGCGCGCCTGCGCCCTTCTCGCCCAGCGTGGCGATCTTCTCGAACGCGGCGATCGACTCGGGTGTGCCGACGCCGAGCTGCGCCGGGTCGTAGTCGCCTTCGGCGGTGGTGCCGAAGAGGCTGCCGCCGGCCGAGGTGTAGAGCGGGTACAGGTGGTAGGCGTCGCCGTTCTGCCCGACCTGCAGGCAGAGGATCTCCGAGACCTTGCCGTCGGCTTTGAGCTGCTGGCCGGTGGCGACGAGTTCCTCGATGGTGGCCGGGGCGTCGGGGGCGAGCGCGGTGTTGCGGATCAGGGCGACGTTCTCCATGGCGTACGGGACGCCGTAGACCTGGCCGTTGAAGGTGACGGCTTGGATGGCGACCTCGGCGAAGCCGGCGGTCTGGTCGGCGGTGAGCTGGACCGGCTCGATGGCCCCGTTGCGCACCAGGTTGCCGATCCAGTCGTGCGCGCCGACCATCACGTCCGGGCCGCTGCCCTGCTGTGACGCGGTGACGAAGGTGGTCTGCTGGTCCTTGCTGATCGCCTGGACTTCGACGGTGACGCCGTTGTCGGCGCCGAACTTCTCGGCGAACGGGGCGAGGGCGGCGCTGCGCTTGTCGTCGGCCCAGATCACCAGGGTGCCGCCGGTGGCGGCGGCGTCGGGGCTGTCGGTGGTGGCGGGTTCGCCGTCGCTGCTGCCGCAGCCGGCGGCGGCCAGCGCGAGCGCGGCGGCCAGCCCGGCGGCCACCGTCGTGGTACGGACGCGCATCGGGACTCCTGTCCTGGAAGTTATTGCAGTTCGGTGCCGTGTTTCAGCACGCAGCCTGTCTTGTGTTGCCGGGACGTTAGCAAGACGTTGCAAGCAATGGAAGGGCTTGCAGGCGCAACCGCAAGAACTTGCCGGTGCGCTACCGTGAACGCCATGCGCGCACGACTGTCCGACATCGCCCGCCAGGCCGAGGTCAGCGAGGCCACGGTGTCCCGGGTGCTCAACGACCGCCCCGGGGTGGCCACCGAGACCCGCCAGGCGGTGCTGACCGCGCTCGACGTCCTCGGCTACGAACGCCCGGCCCGGCTGCGCAAACGCAGCGCCGGCCTGGTCGGCCTGGTGGTGCCGGAGCTGGACAACCCGATCTTCCCGGCGTTCGCGCAGACCATCGAGTCCGCGCTCGCCCAGTCCGGCTACACACCGGTGCTCTGCACCCAGACCCCCGGCGGCGTCACCGAGGACGAGTACGTGGAGATGCTGCTGGACCGCCAGGTCGCCGGCATCGTCTTCGTCTCCGGCCTGCACGCCGACACCACCGCCGACCACGACCGCTACCGCAAGCTGATCGTCCGGCCACTGCCGATCGTGCTGATCAACGGGTACGCCGACGGCATCGAGGCACCCTTCGTCTCCTGCGACGACCGGGAGGCCGGTGAGCTGGCCGTGGCGCATCTCGTCTCCCTCGGCCACCGGCGGATCGGGCTGATCACCGGCCCGGACCGGTTCCTGCCGGTGCAGCGCAAACTGGCCGGGTTCCGGGCGGCGATGCGGCGGCTGGTCGGCGCCAGCGACGCCGAGATCGACGAGCTGACCGCCCTGTCACTGTTTGGTGTGGAGGGTGGCAAGGCGGCGGCGAACCGGTTGCTGGACAAGGGTGTCACCGGGATCACCTGCGGATCGGACCTGATGGCGCTCGGCGCGATCCGGGCCGCCCGCCAGCGCGGCCTGTCCGTGCCCGGTGACGTGTCGGTGGTCGGCTACGACGACTCGCCGCTGATGGCGTTCACCGATCCGCCGCTGACCACGCTGCGCCAGCCGGTGATCGCGATGGCGGTGGCGGCGGTCCGCGCCCTGGTGGACGAGATCAACGGGCACGCCGCGCCCAACTCGGAGTACGTGTTCCGCCCCGAGCTGGTCTCCCGTGGCTCCACCGGCATCGCCCCCTGACAGAGATGATGCTCCCGCGACGATCTGACCGGTAAATCACCTGTACCACGGCGGGTTTTGGGTGTGCGGGGGTGGCCCGGTGTCGG
>NZ_JBHMIM010000117.1:0-5910 GCF_048060115.1 Micromonospora sp. LOL_023 | reverse complement strand
GTCACGTCCTTCCACTCGAACCTCCCGATCAGGGTGTCGGAACCGTCCGGGTCGACATACCGGGCCCGCAAGGTCGGGGACGTGGTGCCGACGACACCACCGCACGCCACCGACGAGGTGGTCAGCTCCGTTGGGACACCCGGCCGCGAGTTGTAGCTGACGATCAGCCAGGTCTGATCGACGTAGAACTTCTTCCAGCGGTCCTGCGTGGACTCGTACTGCCCCGAGCTGTTGCACGCGCACAACCCAACCGTATAGCCGGTCCACTGTCGGTTCACCGCGTACTGCACGTCGCTGGTCAGGGCGGAGCCGCCGAACTCGACGTCGACATCCGGTTGGATGACGCCGCACCCACCCGCCTCGTTGGCGTTGGCCTCCTGCGCCGCCAACCACTTCGACGACGGCAGCGGACGAGTGCCCCACGACATCCGGGGCGTCGCCGACACACCCGCCGTCCGGTACAGGTGCACCCATGTCGCCGAACACGACCAGGAGTGGTCGAGCTTGGCGCGGACCTGCGCGGAGAGGATCCGCTTGCCGCGGATCTGCCAGACGTTGAAGTCGAAGAACGACCGGTACAGCGCCCCGTCGTAGGAGTTACGCCCAACCCATGCCCGGTTGCCCACGTCCCAGTTCGTGTTGATGCTGTTCGCGTACGCCCACCGGGTGCTCTTGTTGTCGAAGGCCGGATCGATGAACACCGGGTAGACAGTCTCCGTGCCGGCCAACACCGCCGGGTCCGGTACGACCTCCAGATCCCCGATGGCCACATCCACCTCGATCGGCACCATCGGCGCTGCCGGTCCCGGCCCGGCGGCGGTAGACGGATCCGGTGCCACCGCCGATCCGGCCGCGTCGCGGCCGGCCGTCACCTCACCGCCTACGGATGGATCGACCGACGAATCCCACATCGACGCCGTCGGTGTGACACCGACGGTTCGCCCGTCCGGGTCTACCAGCCGCAGTCCGCCCTCGGCCAGTGGCTGCGGGGTGATGTCCCCACCGAGCACGTACCGGATCCGCCCAAGGTCCGGATGAGCCGCAGCCTGAGCGGTCTTGACTTCCAACACATGCCGGTAGCCAGTCGGGGTGGCGATCACATGCAGGTCCGTATCGGGGAACACCGAACCGTAGACAGCGGTGTCGCCCTGCACCGTCGGCGCGGGAAGCGGCTCCGGCCACGACAGGGTGAACTCGTGCCCACCCATCCGCACGGCCACCAACGGACCCGTACCGTCACCGCTGAACGACACATCGGCCGTGGTGGCCGTCGGGGCGAACCGGCCGTCCGGCCGCTCCACCAGCTCAGTCGAGACCGGCGTCCACGAGCCGGCCCCCGCACGGACCCGCTGCGGCACGACCGCCGATTCCAAGGTCCGGGAACCATCCGGCTCCACATAAACCTGTGAATACTCGTCACGCAGGTCAAGGGCCTCGACCCGAGCCGCGCAGGCCTCGGCGATCCGCTCGGCCGCAGCGGATGTCGCCGCCTCACCGGCACACTGCGGCTGCGGGGCCTGACCCTCTACCGGGGACGGCGGCAGCGCCGCACTGACAAGTCCCAGCACCACGGCGGTCGGAAACGTCAGCCAATGATGTCGTGGACGGCTCGGACGGGACGGCAGCACATGAACAGCATCCACTAGGGACCCCCGTGACTATTGGGCATGTCCATCCGACCCTAGAGATCCACCCCCATAGCTGTAAAGACTCCATCACGATCTGCCACCACATATCGCCCACAACAGACAGCGGACCACACGCAGTGACAGTCCTGGATCGACGACGACGTCGTCCAGACAACAAGACCGTAGACAGCGGAGTACGGCCAGCAGTGTCAGCCGGCGGCGACCCGGTTCAGGACGTGATCGCGGGCGTCGGCGTACCGGTCGCGGATGGCGGGCACCGGGTCGGCGGCGTACTCCTCGGTGTCGGCCGGGGTCCAGTCGGGCGCGTCCGGGGTGCCCAGCGCCAGCCAGGCCGCCTGCCGGGCGGCACCGTCGGCGACGTACTCCCCCGGCGGCGGCACCAGCACCGGGCAGCCGAACACCTCGGGCGCGATTCGGCGTACCGCCAAGGAGCGCGCCCCGCCGCCGACCAGGATGACCCGATTGACGGCCGCGCCCTGGGCAACCAGAGCGTCCAGGCCGTCGGCGAGCGCGCAGAGCATGCCCTCGACGGCGGCCCGCGCCAGGTGCGCGGGGGTGCTGGTGGCCAGGGTGAGCCCGTGTAGTGAGCCGCTGGCCGTCGGCCGGTCGGGGGTGCGTTCCCCTTCGAGGTACGGCACCAGCACCAGCCCGTCCGCGCCGGGCGGCGCGCTGATCGCCAGCTCGGCGAGCCGGTCGTGGTCGACGCCGAGCATCGTGGCGGCGGCGTCGAGCACCCGGGCGGCGTTGAGGGTGGCGACCAGCGGCAGGAACCGGCCGGTGGTGTCGGCGAAGCCGGCGACCGCCCCACTCGGGTCGGCGGCCGGGGTGTCGGCGACGCTGAACACGGTGCCGGAGGTGCCGATCGAGACGATGACGTCGCCGGGGCGGGCACCGACGCCGAGGGCGGCGGCGGCGTTGTCACCGGCACCGGGGCCGAGCGGAGCGCCGGAGCGCAGCGCGCCGGCCGGGTCAGTCGGGCCGAGCACCGTCGGCACCAGCGGCGTCCTACTGAAGGCGTGCTCGAGCAGGTCCGGTCGGTACTGGCCGGTCGCAGCCGACCAGTAGCCGGTGCCGCTGGCATCGCTGCGGTCGGTGCGCAGCGCGGCCAGGTCGCCGGTGCCGGCCAACCGCCAGGTCAGCCAGTCGTGCGGCAGGCAGACCGCAGCCGTACGGTCGGCCGACGCCGGCTCGTTGTGGGCCAGCCAGCGCAGTTTGGTGATGGTGAAGCTGGCCACCGGCACCAGGCCGACCGCGTCGGCCCAGGCCTGCCGGCCGGCGGTGCCGCCACCGAACTCGTCGATCAGTTCGGCGGCGGCACCGGCCGAGCGGGTGTCGTTCCACAGCAGGGCAGGGCGGACCACCTGGCCGGCCTCGTCCAGGCAGACCATGCCGTGCTGCTGGCCGGCGACGGCGGCGGCGGACACGTCGTCCAGCCCGCCGGCGGAGTCGATGGCCTGTTGCAGCGCCGCCCACCAGGCGTCCGGGTGCACCTCGGTGCCGTCCGGATGCGCCGCCCGGCCCTCGCGGACCAGTTTGCCGGTGTCCGCGTCGCGGATCACCACCTTGCACGACTGGGTCGACGAGTCGACGCCGGCGACGAGGGTCACGGCTGGTCCTCCAGGAGGGTCGGGCGGGATGGGCGGGGGTCAGCGGGTGGTCAGGACCGGGCGCCGAGCAGGTGCTCGACCGCGAGCTGGTTCAGCCGTACGAAATGGAAGCCCTGCTCGGCGACGGCGTCCGGGTCGAAGTCCTCGAAGCTGGAGCGGTCGGCGAGCAGGTCGGTGTAGGTCTCCCCCGGGTTGAGGGTCGGCACGGCCAGGTCCGGCACCTTGCTGGCGGCGAGCGCCTCCTGCACCTCGGGGTCGGCCCGGAACGCCGCGGCCCGCTCCTTGAGCAGCAGGTACGTGCTCATGTTGGCGGCGGCGGAGGCCCATACACCGGTGTAGTCCTCAGTGCGCGAGGGCTTGTAGTCGAAGTGCCGGGGGCCGTCGTAGGCAGGGCCGCCGTCGGGGCCGCCGTTCTCCAGCAGGTCGACCAGTGCGAACGAGTTCAGCAGGTCGCCGTGGCCGAAGACGAGGTCCTGGTCGAACTTGACGCCGCGCTGGCCGTTGAGGTCGATGTGGAACAGCTTGCCGTGCCACAGGGCCTGGGCGATGCCGTGGGTGAAGTTGAGCCCGGCCATCTGCTCGTGGCCGACCTCCGGGTTGAGCCCGACCAGCTCGGGGCGGGCCAGGCTGGAGATGAAGGCGATCGCGTGGCCGACGGTGGGCAGCAGGATGTCGCCGCGCGGCTCGTTCGGCTTGGGCTCGATGGCGAACCGCAGGTCGTAGCCGCGATCGACGACGTACTGGCCGAGCAGGTCGACGGCCTCGCGGTAGCGGTCCAGCGCGGCCCGGATGTCCTTCGCGTGGTCGTACTCGGAGCCTTCCCGGCCGCCCCACATGACGAAGGTCTTCGCGCCGAACTCGGCGGCGAGGTCGATGTTGCGCAGCACCTTGCGCAGCGCGAACCGCCGGATGGAGCGGTCGTTGCTGGTGAAGCCGCCGTCCTTGAAGATCGGGTGGGAGAACAGGTTGGTGGTGACCATCGGCACCACCATGCCGGTCTCGTCCAGTGCCTTGCGGAACCGGGCGATGTGCTGGTCGCGGCTGGCCGTGTCGGAGCCGAACGGGATCAGGTCGTCGTCGTGGAAGGTGATCCCGTACGCGCCGAGGTTGGCGAGCTGGTGCACCGCCTCGACCGCGTCGAGCGGGCCCCGGCTGGCGTCGCCGAACTGGTCACGGGCCTGCCATCCGACGGTCCAGAGCCCGAAGGAGAACTTGTCGGCCGGTGTGGGCTGGACTGTCATGGTGACCTCCGCGTAACACGACAGATTTGTTTAGTGATTGAATTATTTTCCGGTGATGTGGCATTGTCAAGGCCATGCGCACGCCAGAATCTCCGCTACGCCAGGCTGGCCTGCGCGAGCACCACCTCGGCCTGGTGGTCCGCCAGGTCGCCGCCGCCGGACGGCCGCCGTCGCGGGCCGAGATCGCCGCCACCACCGGGCTCACCCGGGCCACCGTCTCGGCGCTCGTCGACGAACTGATCGGCGGCCGGCTGCTGACCGAGGTCGACCCGGTGCCCCGTACCGGTGCCGGCCGGCCGGCCACCGGGCTGGCCCTCGCCGCGCACGGCCCGGCCGGCCTCGGCCTGGAGATCAACGTCGACTACCTGGCCGCGTGCGTGGTCGACCTGACCGGCGCGGTCCGCCACCGCGCCGTACACCGCGCCGACCAGCGCCCGGAAGCCCCCGAAGCGGTGCTGGCCCGCCTGGCGACGCTGGCCGGCACCGTCCTGGCCGCGCCGGAGGTCGCCGAGCTGCCGATCGCCGGTGCGGCGCTGGCCGTACCCGGCCTGGTGACCGGCGAAGGCGTCGTCCGGCTGGCCCCGAACCTCGGCTGGCAGGACGTCGCGGTGCCGGCCGCCCTGGCCGCCGCCGGCACCCCGCTGGCCGGGCTGCCGTTGACCGTCGACAACGAGGCGAACCTGGCGGCCCTGGGTGAGCTGCACGCCCGCAACGGCAAGCTGACCACGTTTGTCTACGTCTCCGGTGAGATCGGCATCGGCGCCGGCATCGTCGTCGACGGGCAGCTGTTCCGGGGTGCCCGCGGCTGGAGCGGCGAGCTCGGTCACCTCGCGGTCCGCCCGGACGGCCCCACCTGCCGGTGCGGAGCACGCGGCTGCTTGGAGCAGTACGCCGGCCAGGAGGCGATCCTGCGGGCCGCCGGGCTCGCCGACCAGAGGCTGACCGCCGCCGAAGCGCTGCGGCAGCTGGCCGGGCGCGCCGCGGACGGCCAACCGCAGGTACGCCGTGCGCTGACCGCCGCCGCCGGGGCACTCGGTGTGGTCCTCGCCGGGGTGGTGAACCTGCTGGATGTGCAGACGGTGCTGCTCGGTGGGATCTACGCGCCGCTGGCACCGTGGCTGTCGCCGGTGGTCGAGGCGGAGATCGGTCGACGGGTGCTGACCGCCGCCTGGTCGCCGGTCACCGTACGGCCGTCTCTGCTCGGCCCCGAGGCCGCCGCCGCCGGCGCGGCCGGCGCGGTGGTCCGGGCGGTACGCGACCACCCGGCCCCATGGCTCGCCCTCCCATGATCACGACGATCTTGCACTTATCGACGGACAATCCGGACAAAAGGTCTCGATAGCTGCAAGTCACCCGGTCCCCTTGGGGAGGACGCCGCGCAGGCGTGAAAATGGTGGGTAGGTCGCCCGCCGA
>NZ_JBHMIM010000116.1:0-6245 GCF_048060115.1 Micromonospora sp. LOL_023 | reverse complement strand
CTTTGACAGCGTTTCCGAGTCGCCCACCAACATCTATGGCAGCGCGACCGCGACGGTACCCGACCTGGACACTGCGGAGTCGTTCAGCGTCTCGGCGTGGGTGCGAGCCTCGGCCCTCACGGGTGGAAACCGTACGGCGATCAGCCAGGATGATACCGACTTCAGCGGCTTCTATCTCGGAATCCGGTATCTGGGCAGCCCGCCTGCGCCGTACTGGTCGTTCATGATGGGCAGTTCACCGACGGTCGGTGCGAACAACCGAGCTGATTCGCCATCACCATTAACCGCTGCCGACGTCGGAAAATGGACACACCTGGTTGCGGTTCACGACGCTGACCTCGGAATCATGCGCCTCTACGTCAATGGTGAACTCGTAGCGGAGACAACGCGGACTGCCACACCGTGGACGGCCGGCGGTCCGGTCGTCGTCGGTAGGGCATTGTGGTATGGGGCGCAGACCGACACGTGGCGTGGCGAGGTCACCGATCTGCGTATCTGGGACCGGGTCGTCGTCGACGACGATCTTCACGGCACGAACGGCGATCCACTCGCGGGAACGTCCTTTAGCCACGGGATCCTCGCCCCGCGTAGCGTTGGCTTCTGGGACTTTGCCGGTACTGCGGACTGCTGGTGCGACCAGGCGTTCGACACGGAGGGCTGGGAGCGTCACCTCTACCTGTCGGGTTGGGATTCGGTCCCGCAGGCGGCGACGTTCATTGCCGACGGTCAGGACGAGGACGACGCTGCCTGGTTCGACGGCGTCTCCGGCTACGCCTCGACGACTGATCCCTACGCCCTGGTGCAGAATCCTGTCGTTCGGACCGATCAGTCGTTCACCGTCTCGGCGTGGGCGCAACTCGATGGCGACCCGGCCGACCCGCTGCCGGCCGGAAACATCTCCGTTGTCGCCCAGGAGGGGACACAGGTCGATGCCTTTGCGCTCGGCTACCAGGCCGCCGCGCAGCGGTGGGCGTTCTGGTTGCACGGTGCCGACGTCAGCAACAGCTCCACGTCGGCGGCAGTGACCTCACCGGTCGTCCCGGTCCCCGGCGAATGGTTCCACCTTGTCGGTGTCTACGACGCCGGCACAGAGTCGGTCACCTTGTATGTGAATGGTCAGGCGGCGGGTCCGATTTTCCTCAGCGCACCGACCTGGGCCGCGACCGGCTCCCTCACTCTCGCCCGCGAGCTGTGGAACGGCAACCTGGGCGGATACTTCCCCGGCAGCATCGACCGGGTCGCGGTCTACGCCGGGGTCATGGATGCCCGCAGGGTCGCGAACCTCTGGAGCGGCCAGCAATGACAAAGCCTTTCTTCGTCCGTGGCAGCTCTGCATCGGAGGTCGCAGTGTCGATCAACGCCCGTCCGTCGACGACGAATCGATCCCGGATGCCCTGGTGGCGCCGCACCGGACGACCTGCCCTTCCAGGTTGGCGTCGGGTCCGTACAGCGGTCGGGGTCGCCGCCGCTGTGGTGATGGCTGTGTCTGTCGCGGCGGTGGCACCGCCATCGGAGCCGGTCGTCGCCGCGCCGGCTGGCCTGCAACCAAAGGACCTGCCGACCGTCGAGACGATCGAGGTGCCGCCTCGACCAGATGGGGCCGACGATCAGCCGGCACGATCCGAAGATGTCCCGGCCTCGGTGACGTGGCCACAGCCGGGCGCGTACGACGTCGACCTTTCTGGCAGCACGATGACCCGGGAGCAGGCCCGCCAGTTGGGTGAGCCGGTGTCGTCAGGGCGGGTGCGGGTGCCCGGTACGCCGATCTGGCTGGCCCCCGCGTCGACCACCGCCAACCGGTCGGTGGCGGGAGCCGGCCGAGTCCGGGTCGAGGTGCTCGACCGCGGCGGCGCGGCGAGCGCCTGGGACAGCGGGGTGGTGATGCGGCTGACCAGCGCCGATGAGAGGGCTGACGCCGGTCGGCTGGCGGTGTCCGTCGACTACTCCGGGTTCGCCGCAGCGTACGGCGCGGACTGGGCTCTGCGGCTACGCCTGGTGGAGCTGCCGGAGTGTGCACTGGCTGACCGGCCCGGCGACGGCTGCGTACCGTCGCCGTTGCCTTCGCGTAACCACGCGGGCGACCAGCGGGTCACCGCGGAGGTGGAGCTCACGCCGGGCACCGAGAGTGCACGGGCCGGCTCCGCAGGCACCCTGGTCGCGTTGATGGCGGATGCCGCGTCGACCGCCGGTGACTACGGCGCGACCCAGCTGCAGCCGTCGTCGACATGGTCGGCCGGCGGTGGAGCAGGCAATTTCGGCTGGTCCTACCCGATGCGGGTGCCACCGGCGCTCGGCGGTCCGCAACCCAGCGTCGCGTTGTCGTACTCGTCATCGAACGTGGATGGGCGGAGCGAAGCCACCAACAATCAGCCGTCGTGGATCGGCGAGGGCTTCGAGTACGCGCCAGGGTTCCTCGAGCGCAGGTACCGTCCGTGCCGGGAAGACATGGGCGGCGGGGCGAACAACACGGTCGAGACCGGGGACCTCTGCTGGGCACGCGACAATGCGGTGCTTTCGCTGAGCGGCAGCTCGGTCGAGTTGATCCGGGACGGCAGCAGTGGCGTCTGGAAGCCGAAGCATGACGACGGCTCCCGGGTGCAACGGTTCACCGACACGATCAACGCGGACCACGACAACGAGTACTGGAAGGTCACCACCGCCGACGGGACCCAGTACTTCTTCGGCCTGGACCGATTGACCGGTTGGACCTCGGGCAAGCCGACCACCCAGTCCGTCTGGACCGTCCCGGTCGCCGGGAACCACTCCGGGGAGCCGTGCCATGGAGGGTCGTTCAGCACCTCGTTTTGCGACCAGGCCTGGCGGTGGAACCTGGACTACGTGGTCGACCCGCACGGCAACACGATGTCGCTGTGGTACAGCCCGCAGACCAACAAGTACGGGCGGAATCTCACCGCCGCCAGTACGGCCACCTACACCCGTGGCGGGGCGCTGCAGCGGATCGACTACGGCACCGACAATCGGGGCGGCACCGACACCGTCTACACGACGACGGCCGCACCGGCGCAGGTGGTGTTCCAGAGCAGCAACAGGTGCCTGACCTCCTCCTGCTCCACGCACAACGAGCCGAACTGGCCGGACACCCCGTGGGACCAGTCCTGCACCGGCTCGGCATGTTCCGGGCAGTACACCCCGACGTTCTGGTCGACGAGCCGACTCGCCAGCGTCACCACGAAGGTGTGGAACGCGGCGACCAGCAGCTACCGCAACGTCGACTCCTGGGCTCTGACGCATGACTTCCCACCGACCGGCGACGGCACCCGCCGTGGCCTGTGGCTCGATTCGATCGCGCACACCGGGCACGCGGGATCCACGCCGGTCACCCTGCCGCAGGTCAGCTTCGACCCGGTGAAGATGGCCAACCGGGTGGACACCATCGGGGACTCGAAGCCGACGATGAACTGGTCCCGGATCGACAACATCTGGACCGAGACGGGTGCCAAGATCTCGGTCCGGTACACGGCGCCCCAGTGCCAGCCGGGGGTGCTGATGCCATCGGCCGCGCACACCAACACGTTGCGGTGCTACCCGGTGATCACTGAGGCGTTCGGCGGCGGGACTGAGACTGACTACTTCCAGAAGTACCTGGTCACCACCGTGTACGAGGCGGACTGGACCGGCGGCGGCGTGGACGTCGTCACCGCCTACGAGTACCTGGGCAACCCGGCCTGGCGGTACACCGAGGATGACGGGCTCACCAAGGACGCGTACCGCACCTGGTCGGACTACCGCGGCTACGCCACCGTACGGTCGCGGGTCGGCGCGCCGGGGCAGGAGACCCTGACCGAGACCAAATACCTGCGCGGACTGCACGGTGACCGGTCGTCGCCGTCGGGCGGGACACGCAGCGTTCAGGTGAGTGCCTCGCTCGGGGATCCGGTCAACGACGAGGACGCCTGGTCGGGCATGGTCCGCGAACAGGTCGTGTACAACGGAGTGACCAGCGCACCGGTGTCGAAGACGGTGAACCGGCCGTGGCAGTCCGCACCGACCGCGACCCGCACGATCGGCGGGTTCACCAGCTACGCGCGGTACACCGGAGTCGACACCGCCTACGCCGCGACGATGCTCGACGGTGGTCGGGGCTGGCGGACCACCAAGGTGGTCAACACGTACGACAGCTACGGGATGATCACCGAAGTCAACGACCTGGGTCACGTCACCGCGAACGGCGTGACCAACGTCCCCGGCGACGACCGCTGCCAGAAGACCACCTACGTTCGGAACACCACCGCCAACCTTCTCGACCTGGCTGCCCGGAGCCAAACCTTCGCGCTGCCGTGCGGGCAGCCGGCCACCAACGCGTCCCACATCATCGGGGACACCCGCACCAGCTACGACGGCCAGGCGTACGGCACCGCGCCGACGAAGGGCGACATCACCCGGGTCGAGGTGTTGAAGGACTGGGCACCGACCGGCGGTGGCACCACCACCTGGCAGACCGCGGGACGGGCCAGCTACGACCCGTACGGCCGGGCCGTCGAGAGCTGGGACGTACGGGACAACAAGACGGCGACGGCATACACACCGTCGACCGGCGGCCCGCTGACCAAGGTCACCACGACCAACCCGCTGGGCTGGGAGTCGTCCCAGGACCTCGACCCTGCCTGGGGCGCCGTCCTGACCACGGTCGACGTCAACAACCGGCGCACCGATGTCGCGTACGACGCGTTGGGCAGATTGGTGAAGGTCTGGCTGCCGAACCGGAACAAGAGCACCGGTCAGGACCCGAACACCGAGTACGCCTATCTGCTGCGCCGTACCGGTGGGGTCAACGCCGTCACCACCCGCACGTTGAACGCTGCGGGCAACTACATCACCAGCTACCAGCTCCTGGACGGGCTGCTGCGCCCCCGGCAGACGCAGGCCCCGGCGAAGTCCGGCGGCGGCACGGTGTTCACCGAGACGGTCTACGACGACGCCGGTCGGGTCCGCCTGCACAACGACGCGGTCTACGACAGCACGATCAGCCCGGGAACGACTCTGCGAACGGCGCTGGACTGGGAGGTTCACCGCCAGACCGTCACCGAGTACGACCGAGCCGGCCGGGTGACCGAGGAAATTCTCCGGTCATCGGGTGCGGAGAAGTGGCGCACCTCGACCAGGTACGGCGGCGACTGGGTCTCCATGACCCCGCCGGAGGGTGGCACGCCGGTCACGGTGATCTCGGATGCGCGAGGCAACGTCGTCGAGCAGCGGCAGCACAAGGGCGCGACGACCGCAGCCGCCTTCGTGGCGACCACCTACCAGGTTGACGGCAAGGGCCAGCTGGCGCAGGTGAGCGACCCGGTCGGCAACACCTGGACCTACGGCTACGACATCCGCGGCCGGCAGGTCTCGGCGGTCGACCCCGACGCCGGCAACACGTCGATCGACTACAACGACTACGGCGACGTGACGCAGACGACGAACGGCAACGGCGAGGTCCTGGCGTACGAATACGACGTGCTCGGGCGCAGGACCGGCGTGTACGACGGTGTCGTGTCGACCACGACCCGGCGGGCGACGTGGACGTACGACACCGTCGGCGGCGGTAAGGGGCAGCTGCACACCGCAAGCCGGTGGATCGACGGGTCGGCCTACACCACCCGGATCCGTAGCTACAACCAGCTGTACCGACCCAACGGCGTCGACTACATCATCCCGGCCGCGGAGACCGGCCTCGCCGGCCTCTACACCTTCCTGCACACCTACCGGGCCGACGGCAGTAAGAACTCGGACTACTACCCCGGCGGCGGCACCGACCTGGGCAGCGAACTGCTCGAATACGTGTACGACCCCGTCACTGGCCTGGTAGATCGGGTCATGACCGGCGGCACTGACATGTACGTGCAGGACACCACGTACACCGCGCTCGGTGAGCCGGCCCTGATCCGATACAAGCAGGAAAGCAGCGGATGGGTCGACCGGGGATACGACTACGAAGACGCGACCCGACGACTGAGCCAGTCGGTAACGGCCCGCGAGACCGCGCCGCAGTACGTGTCCGACCTGCGGTACACCTACGACCCGGCCGGCAACGTCACCAAGATCGCTGACGTACCGACCGGCGGGACCACCGACATCCAGTGTTTCGGCTACGACCACCTGCGCCGTCTCACCGAGGCCTGGACCCCCGCCGTCGACGACTGCGAGCCCGCGCCGACTTCGGCAACTCTCGGCGGACCGGCACCCTACTGGCAGTCCTGGACGTTCAACGACATCGGCAACCGGCTGACCGAGGTGTC
>NZ_JBHMIM010000115.1:0-6377 GCF_048060115.1 Micromonospora sp. LOL_023 | reverse complement strand
CCAGGTCAGAAGGCACCTGTCTTTCAAGATCCACTATGTGGACCCGCCCATAATGAAGGGCTGAGGCTAGTACTTACCGGATAAGTACTTACCTGGTAAGGTCTGGTCATGCAGCGAACTGCGGTGCGGTGGGGACTGTTGGCCCTCTTCGCCGATGGCCCCAAGTACGGATACCAGCTCCGGACGGAACTCGAGGGGCGCACCGGCGGCAGTTGGGCGGTGAACATCGGGCAGATCTACACCACGCTAGACCGGCTTGTTCGCGACGGACACGTGCGCACGGCCGGCAACAACGAGGACGGGCGAGAGCTGTTCACCATCACTGATCAGGGGCGCAGGTCTTTGGACACCTGGTACATGACGCCGATCGCCGGCTCGGATCGTCCGCGCAGCGAGTTGGCGATCAAGCTTGCGATGGCGATCGGGGATCCCGGCGTGGACATCACCCTGGTGGTGCAGAAGCAGCGGACGGAGTCGATGCGGCAGATGCGTGACTACACCGACCTTCGTCGACACGCCGACGAAGGCGAGGATGTGACCTGGCTGCTGCTGTTGGATCATCTGATCTTCGCGTTGGAGAGTGAGATCCGGTGGCTTGATCACGCGGAGGCGACGGTGCTCAGGCGTCAGCGACCCCGGGCTGCGTCCAATCCGATCCCAGCCGCCCCTGGGCGGTTCTCGTCTGAACGGGTGCACGGATGAGCGGCCCAGTGTTGCGCCTCCGGGCAGTGGAGCGGACGTACCAGGCGGGCGACGTGACGGTCCACGCGTTGGCCGGCGTCGACCTGGACGTGCGGGCCGGCGAACTTGTCGCGGTGATGGGACCGTCAGGGTCTGGCAAGTCGACCCTGCTCACCATCGCCGGTGGTCTTGATTCGCCTACCTCCGGGTCGGTTGAGGTCGAAGGGGTGGATCTCAGCGGTCTCGACAAGACAGCGGTCGCTCATCTGCGGAGAGATCGGATCGGGTACGTGTTCCAGGACTACAACCTGGTGACCGATCTGACCGCGGCGGAGAACGTAGCCCTGCCCCTGGAACTGGCGGGTCACGGGGGGCGGGCGGCGCGAAAGGCGTCGGTCGCCGCGCTGGATGAGGTTGGCCTCGCCGATGCGGCCGACCGATTCCCCGATCAGCTTTCGGGTGGGCAGCAGCAGCGGGTTGCCATCGCCCGTGCACTAGTGGGGCAGCGGCGGCTGGTGCTGGCCGACGAGCCAACTGGTGCCCTGGATTCGCGGACCAGCACGGCTGTGTTGAAGGTTTTGCGGACGCGGATAGACGCCGGGGCGTCCGGCATATTGGTCACTCACGAGGCGAGGTACGCCGGCTGGGCCGACCGAACGATTTTCCTCAGGGACGGTCGCCTGGTCGATGCGACATCGGAGCGCGACGATCCCCAGCGCCTACTGAGCCAGTCGTCGTGAGTCGGGCAACCCTGGTCGGCTCGTGGCGCGTCGCGCTGCGCATCGCCCGCCGATCCGTGCTGCGCCATCGCAGACGAAGTGGTCTCATCCTGCTGATGTTGTTCATCCCCGCCTATGCCGGCACGGTCGTCACGGCGAGCTGGAGCAACCTCAGCGGCACATCGGCGCAGGAGACCACCTTCACGCTTGGCAGTGCTGACCTGATCATCGATGCGGCCAGTCTCCCCGCGATCGAGGCTGCGCTGCCATCGGGCAGCGTTACCACGGGGTTGACGCAGGCCCGCACCGTGTTGCAGACCCCGGACGGGTTGCGGACGTCGCAGTACGAGGCGACAGATCCGGACAATGCACTCAACAAGGGCCGGTACGTTGTTCGGGCCGGGCGAGCCCCCGACGGGCCCTCCGAGACGGCGGTAACCCGAGCCATGGCCGACGAGTTGGGGCTGCGGGTGGGAAGCCGGATCACTGCGGGCATGCCACAGCGCGACCTCACCGTTGTCGGTGTCATCGACTGGAGCCGGTCGCTGCGGGCGTCCGGGCTACTTGTGCCGCGTGAGTTCCCCCTGTCCGGGGCTCGCAGCAAGCTGATGGTGCAGCTACCGAACGACGATGAATGGTTGCCCCCACGAACCGAGCCTGGCATGGGCGCCATGTCGGTCCTGTCCAGGATCGACATGTCTCCGACAGCCGGAGAGCGCCAGATCGAGGCGGCCGCGGCTGTGCTCGTGGTCAGCTTCGCCGGCGCGCAGATCGTGCTCCTGGTCGGTGCGGCGTTCCTTGTCGGGGCCGCTCGTCAGCGTCGGGAGCTGGCCATAGTGGCGGCCGCTGGCGCGACGCACCGGCAGGTAAGCATGGTCGTCCTGGCCGGAGGGCTGCTGCTCGGCGCGCTGTCCGCAGCGGCCGGCGTGATCCTGGGACTATTGACGTTCGCCGCCGCTGGGCCGTTCATCGAACGCATCGCCGATCACCCGTTGATCGACGTGTCTATGCCGATCTGGCAGTTGTTAGGAGTCGCCGGCGTCACGTTGGCCATTGCCGTTCTGGCGACGCTGTTGCCGGCCCGCGCGGTCCGCCAGCGTCCCGTCCGGGGCGCACTGGGCGGACAACGGGACCAGTCGAGGCTGGACGCTGCCGGCGCGGTCGCAGCCGCAGGCCTCATTGTCGTGGGAACACTGGCGCTGCTGGTCTCCGGAAACCCGCAGGGACGGTCGATGGTGCTCGCTGGCGGCAGCGTCGCCCTTCTGCTCGGTGTGGTCGCCTGCACTCCGGCGCTGGTGCAGGCGACCGGACGACTCGCTGGCAGGCTCCCCATGCCGGCCCGTCTGGCGGTGCGTCATGCGGTAAGGCATCGGCTTCGCACGTCCGCCGCGATGGCCGCAGTGATCGCCGCCGTCGCAGGCAGCGTCGCGCTCGCGCTGGCAGGCGCGGCGCGCGGTGAGGCCGCCCCGACGCGGCTCGAGGCTCGACCCGGCCAGGTACTGGTGCCTGTCGAAGCCGCCGAAGTACTCGGGTCAGTGGGGCTCGACCGGATGACGGACGCCCTACCGACCCGGGCCGCCGTCACGCTGCGAACTGCGAGGAACTTCCACGCCAACATCGCCTACCAGAATCTGCCGGGCAGCCCCACTGACGCTTCGGCGATGGCCGGAGCGGAGCAACGGGACATCGCAGTGGGCACAGCGGACATCGTCCAGGTGGTGACTGGCCGCGCCGCGACCGACGCCGAACGGGCCGCCCTCGAGCGGGGCGACGCGGTGGCCTTCAACGACACTCTCGTCGTCAGCGGTAACGTCGCGCTGTCATCGGCCGGCCAGGCACCCACGTTGCTGCCCGCAGTCGTGGCTACCCGTGGTGCCTACTTCACCAAGCTTCCAGGCTTGCTGATCTCCCCCGGAACCGCGCAGCGACTCGGCTTGGAAACGCAACCACGGCTGGTCGTGGTGGACACGACGCGTACACCAGAGCCGGCAGAGCTGGCAGAGGCGAACGCGGTGCTGCTACAAGCACAGTTGACCGCCGCGAAGCCCGCGCCGTCGCCGCTCACCGTCGAGACGGTGACGACAACGGACCAGTCTTCACGCCAGGTGACGACGATGTTCTACATCCTGGCCGCAGTGAGCGCTCTGGTCACCATCGTGGCCAGTACCGTGGCGGTCGGCCTGGCTGCGGTGGAACTCCGCCCTGACATGGCCACCATGGTCGCTGTCGGCGCGACTCCTCGGATTCGGCGGAGTATCACCGCAGCTCAAGCGCTGGTCATCGTCGGCGTCGGTGCCGTGCTCGGCCTGATCGCCGGCATTGGTCCGGCGGCAGCCTACGTCAGTTACAGCACCGAACTCCGCTGGCACGTACCGTGGATCGCATTGTTGATCATCGTACTGGGGCCGCCTGCGCTGGCGACGGTAGCAGCGGTTCGCTTGGCGCGCGGCGAGCTGCCGCTCGTGCGGCGCACCAGCTGAGCTCATGATCGACATAAGGGCACTCCGTCGATTTGCCATCCCCGGATCAACGTGACCTGGCAAAAGCAGTCACTACTGCAATCTATGCAAGTATGTCAATGTAAAATCCATCACTTGATCGGGACCGTCGCCGGGACGTCAATCACGCTAAGATACTTCCTATCAGCCGAGAGTGATGTCCAAGGAAAGTGGCGATGCCCCTTTCCGCCGCTCATACACGACCTTCTTGAGCGTTTGGACGAAGCGCGGGCCCCCACCTGCGCGACTCGGCAAACTCACGGGAGGAAACGGGAAAATGTCGAAGCAGAAGGCCATGAGAGTGGCCGCCGTAGTCGCGTTTTCGGTGACAGCGGCGATGGGTGTCGCAACGCCGGCATCGGCGGCGCCGTCCCAGCCCGACTCGATCAGCATCCTCGCGGGCTGCGGAGCGGTCTTCAACAACGTGACGGTCGACGGCGGAGCGGCCTCGTGGAACATCAGCTGCACCAACGGTACGAACGCCCGGATCGAAGGGTTCGTGGAGGACACCAAAGCGGACGGCAAGTGCGCTCAGGTCAAGGCCTTCGCGAACAACGGCGAATCGCGGGTTCCGCTCGCCCAGGCATGCCCCAAGGGAACCAGGACGAACTTCGACTGGAGGACCAACGGCGCCAACGACATCGCGGCCTATCTGTTCACTGCCTGAGAGAACAGTACCGGCGCTACTTCGGCTTGAGGTGTTCGGTCCAGGTTGAGTACCGGACGAGCTCGGAGTAGACTAGCGCGACTCTGATGTCGAGTGGCCGGAGGGTGAGACTCCCTCCGGCCACTCGACAGCCGTTAACTTGGCCCTGGCTCACATCCGGTGGTAGCCGTGAGTCGCGGCATCCGGCGGGTCGACTGGCCACCTCGACAAATAGTGCAATTAGGTTATATGGGCGACGAACCGGGTAGCTGGCTATCCCGCGAGGATGCGGTAGTCCGGAAACGTCAGCATCGATGGCGCGCGCGAGCGCTCGCGGGGCAGTTACCGAGCGTTGCCACCGGACGTGAGACAGGGCCGTTAACTTGACACTCCCCCGGACATCGCATGATGGTGTTCCTGACCTGGCGCAGCACGCTGCCACCTCCTTGCGTGGTCACCGAGTGGCGGCCGGGGCGCGGGTCGATCGCGATACCCGGCGAGTGGTGCGCATGCCGGTGAAGGGGAAGCCGGAAGTAGAGGCGGAGCCGGAGTGACGGACGGTGCTGTCACTGCGGCGGTATGCCGAGGCGGCGGGACGCTTCGGATTCGGCGATCTGGTCGGGCCAGCGGAGGAACCGGCGGTACAGGTCGGGCGGGCTGAGCTGCTCGGCGTCGCATTCCAGCAGGTCGTCGATCGCCTCGTACATGAGGGTGGCGAGGTAGACGCACATCCCGATCCGGTCGTCCAACCAGTCCGCGGTGATTTCGATCTTCGCGGTTTCGCACGGCCATTCTGTACCGCACTCGCGACAGTTCCAGTCGGGCCGACTGGCGATGTGCATCAGCGTTCTCCGTCCGCGTAGGCGTTGTGCCGTCGCGCGAACCGCGTCACGCGGTCGCGTGTGGACCTCAGATCCATCTGTCAACCCTTCTCACAACTCATTTCCCATGATCACTGAACTCTTCCTTCACATCATGCTTATTCGCCAACTGGCTCAGCGCAATCTCGCACCGGTAGGTTCGGACCCAACATCCACCCACCATTACGTGACACGAGAGGACGGGGTTTCGTGGACGACGCCGGCAGCATTGTCCCCCGCAGGCAACTGGGTCGATACCTGAGAGAGCTTCGCGAAGACGCTCATGTCACGGTCGCCGCAGCGGCCAAGGCACTCGAATGGTCGCCGCCGCGCATCTGGCGCTACGAGGGCGGCCAGGTGCCGATCCACCCGAACGACGCCGAGGCGATGTGCCGGCTCTACGGCGCGTCCCCGGAAACGATCACGACGATGCGTGACCTGGCCCGGGAGACCAAGTCACGCGGCTGGTACCACAGCTACGACCACGCCATCAAAGAATGGTTCAAGCTGTACGTCGGGCTCGAAGCCGCCGCCTCGACTATCCGTCAGTACGAGCCGAACGTCATCCCCGGCCTGCTGCAGTCCCTGGAATACATGACCGAGATCATCACCACCGGAAACCCCGACCTCAAGCCCTCCGACCAACAGGCCAAGATCGAAGTACGGTCCAAGCGGCAGAAACTGCTTGCCCGTGTCGTCCCGCAGGCTCCCGACCTCGACGTGGTGATCGGCGAAGCTGCCCTCCGTCGCCCGCTTAAGGACCGGGCCGCGATGGCGCGCCAACTGCGGCACCTGGCCGCCGTCGCCACCCAACGCCACAACGTCACCGTCCGGGTCCTAACCTTTGCCGCCGGCCTCCCCAGCAGACCAGCAGTCGGACCGTTCTCCATCCTGACCTTTCCCCACGGCCCCGGCGTTGTTCCGGCTTGAGAGGTTCTGTCCGTGTTGAGAACTGGACACGAGGCGAGTTGCG
>NZ_JBHMIM010000114.1:0-6419 GCF_048060115.1 Micromonospora sp. LOL_023 | reverse complement strand
CACAACATGATCTTGGATGCCCTCTCCTCATGCCCGGACATCGACCCCTGACTTCGGAACTACTCGTCTAGAGGAGCAGGATCGGCAGTCGTTCCGGCCACCGGCGCTGGGCCACCTGCCCGACCTCAGCCGGGAGATCCTCACCCCGTTGCTCGGCCTGGACAGCGAGACCGCCCTCCTGGTTACCGACAGGTGGCTGTCGGACATCACCGGTCCGCGCCCTCCGAAACTGCCTCGGCTGTACCGGCTGGTCTACGACCTGTGGGCGGTGCGCGACCCCACCGACGACGATCGTGACCTTGACGACGATGAGGAGGCGGGAGACCCGGATCCGCCGACGATCGGGCCGGACATCGTGGACGCCGCGCGGCGAGTCGTCATCAGGATCGGCCTGCCCGCCCGCCTGTCGGCGCTGCTCGCCGATGCCCTGACCGATCCCGGCCTAGACAGCGGCACCGACCGGCAGCGGGCCGCGGAGATCCTGGCGTTGGCCGCGCTATGGTGCTTCGCGCCCGAGGAGACCGATACCGAGCACACCGCATCGGTCGACCTGACCGCACGGATCCTGGGGCCGCGTGCCGTCGCGGACGCCGACGACCTGAAGCTCGATCTGCCGGGATGGGACGGCGACGACCTGATCATCGTTCCGCATCCCGACGCCCTGGCGACCGCCGACCCGCAACCGGTCACCGACCACCCCTGGATACACGCGGAGACGCGATGACGCTGACACAGAACGATCACACCGACATCGGGACCCTCATCGCCTATGCGCTGCAACCCACCCAGCGACCCGGACGCAGCCATGAATACCGTCGGGTGCTCGGTCGGTACCGCGCAGAGTCCGACTTCCGCATCGCCGCCGATGCTGTTCTGCACGGCCTGCACGCCCGCGTCCTGTCCGACGGCGACTTCGGACTCGTCCTCGGCGTCAGCCCCGAGTCTCCGTTCGCCTACCGGGTCGGCGACATGCCCCACGCGGGGACCCGGATCGGGCGCCTGATGGCAGGCCTCGTCCTGGTCGGGGTGGCCGCCTACGCCTACCCCACCCCGGCCGACCTGGAGGAGGAACGAATTCGCCGCGTGGCGGACGTCGAGTTCGAGCAGTGGATGCGCGCGATGTGCGAGCGCCTGCAAGAGCACGACGCCGCTGGGGAGCCGGTCCCCGACGACGGCTTGGACGAGGCGTGGCGGGCCTATCACGAGATGCCGTCCACGCTCGTCGGCGACAAGGGCCGCGGCTCCGGACGGCTGTCGCCAAAATGCACCCGGGACCGGCTCGACACGACCTTCTACGCGTTCTATGCCATGCCGGGGGTGTTGGATCTGCAGCGGCTCCCCATCCTCGACGCCGCGGGCGCACCCCGGCGCCGGGCGGCCTACGTCGCCGCCCTCAAGGAACACGCTGCGACCTACCCGCAAGCCATGGATCTGGTCACCACCGAAAAGCAACACGAGTGGACGGCCGCGCTGACCAGCCGGGGCCTCGACCCGGCGCTGTTTCGCACCCAGAAGCAGATGAACCACGTCGAGGGCGGCGTGGAGGACATGTTCCGGTTCTCGTCCGCCCGCGAGTTCATCGACCTGCTCATCGACCTCACGGTCGCACCGGAAGACGCGATCAGCGTCGCCGATCGCCTGACCTCGATCGCGTCGCTGCTCGCGACCAAGCCCGCCAAGACGGCTGAGCGAGACTTCTGCCTCGACTCGGCAACGGGCCTGGACCGCATCCACGTCTGCCAGCAGGAGGTCGACGCGTCAGCGGTCGCCCTCCAACAGGCCGTCGACAAGGCGGCCAAACTCTCCGCCGCCTTCGCCGCGACGGCCAGGCAGGCGAACAATCAGATCGAGGCGCTCGCCGCGCAGCGCGACGGCATCGAGAAGCGACGCGCCGCAGCGGTGATCGAAAGCGGCGCCGCGTACGAGCTCGTCTACCTGTACGAGGAACGCGCCGCCCAGATACGACTGAGCACCGCGAAGGACCAACTCAGCAAGGCCGACACCGACATCAGCAACGCCGCCGAACTCATCGAAGCCTGGGAGGCCGCCGAACACCTGGCGGAGAAGAAGCAGTTGCAGGACGCGCTGGAGCACACACGGCGCGAGGCCGGCGAGGAACGCGAGCGCACCGCGCCACTGCGGCGAGAGCACGACGAGCACACCGCTTGCCTGCAAACCCGGCTGCGTACACTCGTCGACGCCCACGAGACCACGGCGGCAACGGCCACCGAAGCGGCTACGAAGGCGAAGGCAAACGTCGAGGCCCACCGCGCGGCGGCGAAGAAGGCCGGCCAGGAGGCCCAGGCAGCGGACAAGGATGCGGCGACCGCGACCGCCCGGCTGGAGTCGCTGGCCACAGACTTACGCATGGCTGTCCGCGACGGCATGCTCCCGAACGAGCAGACCAACCCGGCCAAGCATGACGCCGCTCTCGCCGAACAGCACACCACCCTCACGGGCATTCTTGCCGAGATCCGTAGCCGTCGTGAGCAACGCCCGGCGCTTCGGCGCGCCCTGACCGGCACACTCACCACGCTGACGGGCGAGCAGGTCCGGCTCGACGCGGAGCGTACCCGGCTCGCGGAGGACCGTGCCGCGTTCGCCGAACGCGCAGCCAAACTCGTCGCACGCGAACGCGTGCAGGACCTGACCGAGGCCACCGGCGACGCTCCCGTGGACCTCTGGGCAGAGGCGGACACCCTGACCCGCCGGTTGTCCGACGCGATCGTCGACACCGACGTGGCGCTGGTGCGTCTGGAAGCAGAACGCATCGACGACCAGCGCATCCTCGACGTACACGCGCGCACCGGACTGCTACCCACCACCCTCGACGCCGAACGAGTCCAGGCTGTTCTGGCCGAACACGGCGTCATGGCCGAAACCGGCTGGGCCCACCTGCGTACGCTGCTGCCCGGTACACGCCTATTGGAGACGGTCACGGACGCGGACCTCGCGCGCCTCGGCGTCGGTCTCGTCATCCCCACCGCCCAGGCCCAGGCCGCCGCGATCGTCGGTTCCACCCGCACGGACCCCGACGAACCTGCACCCGTGTGGGCCGGACTGCATCGGGGCTTGGTGGATCCTGCGTGGGCCGAAGGCACCGTTCGCCAGATCGCGGACCGCGCCGAGGCATACGACGGGCAGCAGTCCCGCCTGACCGAGGCGCGTGAGTCCGACAGGGCCTTGCTCGGCGGGCTCACCGAACTGCTCGCCGACTGCCCCGCCGGGCACCTCGACAGCCTCACCAGCCGCATCGACGACCTCGACAGCACCCTACGCGACGTCGCCGCAGCACTCGACAAGGCTCGCGTGGATCTCGCCGAGCTCGACGAGGCGGAGACGGCCGACACCGCAGCCGATCAGCAAACGCAGCTTCAGATCTCCGACATCGAGAAATCCCGCGCCCGCCTTTCCGGCCTGATTGAAAAGATGGAGGCAGCCATCGAATGGCGTAGGGACCTCGCCGAGGCCGAGTCCCGAGCCAAGGACGCCCACACCCGGGCCGAGCGCCTCACGGAGGAGGCCAACCGGGCGCTCGACCACGCCACCGAACAGAGCAGGCTCGCCGACGCCGAGGGCAGGACCACCAACACATACCGGGGCGAAGCGGCCGGCCTGACATTCCTCGACTCCGAACCGGAGGTTCCCGACGATCCAGCGGCGTCCCTCGACGTCCTCCGCGCTCGGCGCCAAGAGGCCGCACGCGCCTGGGAGGTCCAAGCCTCCCAGTCCGTACTCGCCGAGCGGGAACGCAACCTCGCCGCCGCACTGTCGACCGAGACGCAGGCCCTCGCCGCGGTCAGTGCCGAAGTTTTGGAACATGCCGGTGTCCTGCTCACCACCGCAGAGGGACAGACCAAGCCGGCCCGGACGGCGGCACTGGCCGCCGCCAGAGAAGCCAAGGAGGAGGCGGTCGGCCGGAAGGGCCGCGCCTCCGGCGACATCGACCAGCACTCGGCGACGCTCACTCGAGTTCGGGCACGGCGCACCGATCCACCCAAGCGCGCGTTGCCTGTTGAACCGACCACAGCGGAGCAGGCCGACAACCTGGTCGCCGAATTTGAAGGGATCGGTCAAGCCTCCATCGAGAAGCGGGCAACTGCAGAGCGAGAACTCCGCGACCTTGAGGGCAAGCAGGGCGAATACCGGAGCCGGGTCACCGCGTTCGAATTGCTCGCCGACGGCCTTCCCGACCCGGCCGACTGGGGTGTCGCGCCCTTCGCCGGATCTGAGGACGAGGCGAAGGCCCACAAACAGGCGGTCGTGCAAGCGCTGCGCGTCGCGGAGAAGGGCGCGAGCGGCGCGGCGGTCTCCCGGGCGAACGCGGTCGGAGACTTGCGGACGACAGGCGGCAGGTACCCGGGGGTCGCTACACCCGCGAAAGACCGAGTGCTCCACGACACCGAAGAGGTGCTGGCGCAGCACGCGGGAACGCTGGCCAAGCAACTCAGACTGCGCGCGGACATGATCGACGGGGAACTCGCCGACATCGCCAAGGACCAGGCGATAGTGACCGATTCCCTCGCCCGTCTCGTCTCGAACACCCTCGACACCTTGCGCAAGGCCGAACGGTACTCGCGAGTGGCGACGAAGACCGGTGGCTGGGCCGGGAAGCAGATGCTCCGAATTTCCTTCGAGCCACCTGCCAGCGACGCGGACCTGCGCACCTACGTCAACCGCGTCGTGGAGCGGCGCATCGCGGATGGCGTCAAGCCGGAGGGACTGCCGTTGCTCAAGGATGCCGTCCACGAGGCAGCCGGGACCCGGGGCTTCACCGTCAAGGTACTCAAACCCGCCCTGGACCTCGTGCCCACCACTGAGGACATCACCCGGCTTGGCAAATGGTCGGGCGGGGAGAAGCTGACTGTCTGCGTCGCGCTCTACTGCACCATCGCGGCACTGCGCGCCGTCAACGCCGGACGCCGGGATCGCTCGGGCGGCGTGCTGCTGCTCGACAACCCGATCGGCCGTGCCTCACACGGCAGCCTCGTCGGCCTCCAACGAGCGGTCGCCGCCGCACACAAGGTCCAGCTCGTTTACACCACCGGGGTGAAGGACCCAGATGCCGTATCCCGGTTCCCCAATGTCATCCGGCTGGACAACCGCCCGGGCCGCACCCGGAACCGCCGCTACATTGTCCCGGACGACACGCTAACCGACGGAGCCAACCAGCGCCTCCTCACCGGCGTCCGGGTCGCACACGACGAGTCGTCCAGCGGCCATGACAAGCACGCCCAGCCCGAGACGTCGACATGACTACGGCGCTCGGTGACATCATCGCTGCCTACGTCGCGGAGCAGCCGGCCAGTCGAGTCCGGGTCGACGGCCTGCTACGGCATGCCACTGCCGTCGACCCTACGCTCGTCGGCGATCCGACAGCACGGGCCCGGCTCGCCGCCATCCTGACCGGCCTCGCCGAAGCGGGCACCGTCGTGCTACCAAAGGCACGCTCCGGCTGGGACGATCGAACGAAACCACCATTGCCGATATGGGTGGGCAAGCCGACAAAGCCACGTCGGACCCAAGCGGCACCGGCACCGCGAGTCTGGCCACAAGCACTCGAAGCAGCCGCCGCGATCGCAAGCCGACCAAACGAATACCAACTTCTGGACAAGATCGCCAGCTGGCTGCGGAACAACCCCGACGCTGAACCCGTCCCCCTTGAAGAACGCTCGTTGGAGATCCTCGACGACGAGAAGGCCCTCGCCATCGAAACGACCAAACGACTGTTCACCACCGGCGCCCTGACCCTCGACCTGCTTGCGTGCTACCCGACGCCCGTACCTTTTCCCTCCCAGCACGTCCCCGGGGTAGGGCCGACGCGGCTGCTGGTAGCGGAAAACAACGCGACGTTCCACTCGCTCCTGCAGGCCGCCCGACAAATGGAACCCGACGTGCGCCCCGACCTGCACATCGGATGGGGCTGCGGCAACCAGTTCCCTACTTCCATCACAGCCGTAACCCTGCTCGACCCGGCACCAACCGCACTGTACTACGTGGGCGACCTCGACGCCGCTGGACTGCGCATCGCGGCCGGCGCCGCTGCGAAGGCGAACGCGCACAGGTTGCCACCCCTTCGACCTGCGACCGCGCTCTACGAGTGGCTGCTCGCCCACGGCGTTCCTCGCCCAGACAGGTCCAACCCCGGCATCAGCAACCCTGGCACGCTAATAGCCTTGATGCCGGAACATCTACATGAACCGGTCTCCCAGCTGCTCCGGGCACGCCGACGAATTGCTCAAGAGACCCTTGGCCTACGCGCGCTGCGCGCCAATCCAAATCTGCTTATGCAGGCCGTCGGTTAGCACGCCGAGGCATAGCCCTATGGCCCTACGCCGACTGCGCTCCGCTAGCCTCAGCCCTTCATTATGGGCGGGTCCACATAGTGGATCTTGAAAGACAGGTGCCTTCTGACCTGG
>NZ_JBHMIM010000113.1:0-6859 GCF_048060115.1 Micromonospora sp. LOL_023 | reverse complement strand
ACACCGGCCCTCTCGGCTACGTCCTCGAAGGCACCGTACGGATGCTGAACCGGGTGCCGCACCGGCTGACCGTCCCCACCCCACGCCGGACGGACACCGCGACCGTCGCCCTGCACACCGTCACCCTCGACGACGACCCCGCGATCATCGACGCCATCGGACGGCACTGCGAGGGCCTCGTCATCGCCGGATTCGGCGTCGGCCACGTCCCCGAACCACTCGTCGACACCCTCACAGCCCTAGCCGGACGAATCCCCGTCGTCCTCGCGTCCCGCACCCCCGCCGGACCGACCCTGACCCGCACCTACGGCTTCCCCGGCTCCGAGCAGGACCTCATCGGCCGTGGTCTCATCCCCGCCGGCTGGCTCCACCCGTACAAGGCCCGCGTCCTGCTCCGAGCCCTCCTCGCCGTCGACACGAAACCACACGACATCGCGGCCGCGGTCACCACAGCCGGTGGACTCACCGAACCCACCGCCTGGCCCTGGACCACCACCAGCAGCGACGACCGGTCGGGATCGATCCGTACGGATGCGTAGCCACGACCTGACCCCCGGCCGCATGATCGGCGTCGTCTTCGACCACGGCGACGACTTCTTCACCGCCCTCACCGACGCCTGCCGCACCCATGACATCCGACAGGGCTACATTCCGATGTTCATCGCCGGCCTCAGCCAGGTGAAGATCGTCGGCACCTGCCAACGCCTCGGCAACCCCGACGCCCCCGTCTGGTCACACGTCGACCTCACCAACATCGAAGCCCTCGGCGGCGGCACCATCGCCTGGGACGACACCACCGGGACCATCGCACCCCACGTCCACCTCACCGTCGGACTCAAGGAACACAGCGCCACCGCCCACACCAGCCACCTCCTCGACGCCACCGTCCAGTTCCTCACCGAAATGCTCATCATCGAAGTCACCGCACCGACCATGCACCGGCTAACGAATCCCGACCTCTACGACGTACCGCAACTGCACTTCGGACAGGCAGTGCGCGGCAGCTGATGCGGCGGGTGGACCTCACGTGCATCGCTGACGACCGGTCGGGACGTTGAGGGGGTGGAATGAGTGACATCCGGTTCACCGAGGGAATCCTGAACTTCACCCAGGCCGCACGGCACCTGCGGGTGCCGCAGCAGACCTTCCACCGCTGGGCTAAGGGCTACCTCCGGGGCGGGCCGCTGCTGCACATCGCAGACTCAGCATCCAGTCCGCTTCCGGTCACCTTCATCGCCCTGGCCGATCACGGGCTCATCGTCGGCGGCACCAACCAGCACGTCATCCGGGAGATCGTCGCCGATCACATGCAGTACATCGCCTTCGGCGGCGACGGCTACCCGGAGCGGCTGCAACTGTCCGCCTGGCTCCCGCCGAAGGTCGAGGTCGACGTGCGCCGGGCCTTCGGACAGCCCATCTTCGCCGGCACCGGGACGAGAGTGGCGGACGTCGCAGGCATGATCAAGGCAGGTGAGAGCGCTGAAACGGTCGCGGACGAGTTCGGCCTCTCCATCAGCGACGTCCGTACCTCTGCCCGCATCCTCCTGGGCGTCGCCGCCTGAGTTCTACATCGACGAGAACATGCACGGACGCTCGTTGCGCCGGTTCATCCACATATAGCGTGTCATCGAGGTGAGGCTGAGATACCTCAAAATCGTGTCGTAGCGTGCCTCAGCCTCACCTCGATGACGGACGAGGGAAACACCGGCTCCCGAGTGGACCACCGCTGGCGCGCCGCGTTGTCGATCCGGTGACGCTTGTGCGACGCTGCGCAGTCAGTGCGGTGACGGCAGGTGGAGGCGTGGTGCGTGAGGTCGAGGTCAAGTATCGCGTCCAGGATCGGGAAGCGTTGCTCGTCGCGCTCAAGGCCTGCGGCATCGAGCCGGGTCCGCCGGTCGTGCAGGACGACCAGGCGTACGCCCCGGCCACCTGGTCGTACGGCGACAGCAAACTCGGCGTCCCCTTCGTACGGCTGCGGACCGTCGACGGCCGGCACACCTTCACCCTGAAACGCCCCGCCGACAACGCGCTGGCCTGCGACGAGTACGAGACGACGGTGGCCGACCGCGAGCAGATGCACGCCGCGATCGTGGCGATGGGCTTTTGCCCGACCGTACGGATCGCGAAGGTACGCCGTACCGCCGAATTGCCCGACGGCGTGCTGTGCGTCGACGACGTCGCCGGCCTCGGCACCTTCCTCGAACTGGAGCGCATCGTCGGTGACGACGTGCCCGGCGCGGCGGTGCAGGCCGAGCTGGCGGCGTTCGTCGCCGCGCTGGGGATCGAGGCGATGCGCACCGACCAGACGTACGACTCGCTGGTCCGCGCGGCCCTCGCCTCAGCTTGATCGCTGTGCTGACGACCAGGTGAGGCAGGCCGGTCGTTGGCCGGTCGACACGTACTCGACAACGGCCTGTCGGGCGGTGTCGACGCTGACTCGGGCCAGCCAGGCGGGCACGTCGACGGTCCCGCTGTCCGGCGACTCCAGCACGGCGATCGGCACGGTCGGATCGAGCTGTACGCCGTACGAGCCGTCCGACCAGCGTAAGGCAGCTCGTCCGACGTCAATGTCCACATCGATGCGTAACTGCGGCGGTGCGTCCGCCGGTCCGAACCAGATTGTCTGGCCGCACCCGCCGTGCGGCATGATCGATGACGCCTGCTCGTCGAACCACTCACCGGCGTCATCCGGGCCGGCCAGCGGCTCCCGATGTCCGTGGTAGTCGGTCATGACGAACTTCATCGGATTATCCTCTCGCCCGTGCCCACGTAGGTCCGTTTCCACCAGGTTTTTCCCTGGTCCCGTGTCGCGTAGACCGTGAGCTCGGAGCCTGGGGGAATGATGGATGGCAGGATCTTGTCGCAGGACCATTCATGATCCTGGTCCCGTTGATTGCTTCCACACACGGTGTTGTCGAGCACGAGATCCGCCTTGGCGGTGCCGTCGCGCCGCATCATCGCGGCTACCTTGGACTCGACGTGTTGATAGAAGGTGACGGCCGAGGTGATCAACGCCCTGGGGCGGGTCTTCGGCCTGGACGCTGACGCCCTCGCGCATCTGCACCAACTCGCCCGACCGCAGCACCGGGCCTCGGAATCCGACCACGTCGGTCCCGGCCTCATCGCGCTGCTGCAACGCTGGCACGACACACCGGCGATCGTGCAGAACCGGTACGGCGATGTGCTCGCCTGCACCGGCCTGGCGCTGGCGATCCATCCGAGCCTGACACGCGACCGGAATCTCGTGAGACTACTTTTTCTCGACCCCGCCGAACGGGCGCTCTTCCCCGACTGGGAGGAGCAGGCACGTCAAGGCGTGGCGTGGCTGCGGGCCGACGCCGACCCCGGTAGCCCGCGCCTCGCGGCCCTGGTGGGCGAGCTGACGCTCAAGAGCCCGGACTTCGTCCGGCTCTGGGCCCGGCACGACGTCCGCGTCAAGTCCGCCGGCCGCAAGAGGTTCGCGCATCCGGTCGTGGGGGAGTTCGCCGTGAACTTCGAAACGTTCCAGGTCAACGGGTAGACCGGACAGACGCTCACCGTCTACCACACGGTGCCTGGAACGAGCGACGCTGATGCGCTCACCCTGCTCGCCAGCCACGCGGCCACCGCGTCCACCGACCGCGTCGACGCGCCGCGCGATGTCGTTGTCGTCGACCGCCC
Organism: Micromonospora sp. LOL_023; assembly: GCF_048060115.1. NCBI lineage: Bacteria > Bacillati > Actinomycetota > Actinomycetes > Micromonosporales > Micromonosporaceae > Micromonospora > Micromonospora sp. LOL_023. Next base: position 3,199 of record NZ_JBHMIM010000113.1, on the reverse strand, counting down.
GAGGTAACGAATCTGGCGCGGACCGGCCGGTCCTGAGCGGGTGCCCGCTACAGCCGCTCGATCCTGACCGGGTGCCCGCTACAGTTGGCCGGCGGTGCCGGTCTGCCAGAAGACCTGCCGAGTGGACTCGGACCGCAGCACCAGGTTCCCGTCGTCGCGCAGCACCAACTCCGGGTTGGGGCCAGCTCCGACGGAATCCGACGCCCACACCGCCGCCGCGTCAGCGGCCGAGCTGTCGTAGACGACGAGGTTGCCGTCGGGCTGCATCCTGGTCTCCCACACGCTCATGCCGCCGACCACGATCTGGTGTGTGCCGGACGACCAGAGCACGCTGTTGCCGGGCCCGTACAGGACCAGGTTGCCGTCCTGCTGCTGCATCAGGTGGTAGACCTCGTTCGGCGAGGACAGGTACCGCAGGGCGGTGAGCCGGTAGCCGGCCGGCATGGTGCCGGCGTACGACAGGGTGCTGTTCTGTTCGGACAGGCCCGCCAGCGTCATCACCGTCGAGCCGTCCCCGCGGGTCAGATGGAAGTGGCCCTGGTTGGTGACCGTCACCCTGGTCGCGTCGGAATCCTTGGTGTTCGATGCCCAGGCGACGCTGCCGTCGGGGCGGTAGATGACGAGGTTGCCGTCGCCCTGCATGACGACCCGGCTGCCGGGCTGGCCAGCGGTGTTGCTGGCCCACCAGTCGTACGGGCCTTGGCAGATGTTGGGTCGGGGCGCCCCGCAGGGCGACGGACCGTAGGTGACGAGGTTGCCGTCGGTCTGCATCAGCAGGCCGAACCGGCCGTCGGGGGAGAGGATGTACTCGCCTGCGTACATGGTCGTGTTCGCGTTGAGCTGGCTGCCGATCCTGGTCGCGCCGACGAACGCGCCGGTGGCGGGTTGCGCCGAGACGGCGGGCGACGCCACTGCGGCGAGGGCCCGCCGGGCCGGGCCTGCCGGCGACGCCGTCGGGCTCGGCGTGGCGCTCGGCGACGGTGCTGCCGGATCGGGCGTTCCCGGATCCGCCGGCTCGCCGGTCAGCGCCACTGCCCCCGGCGTCCCGATCTCGTCGGGCCGGTTCACGAAGGCCACGGCCGTTGCGATCGTCAGCACCACGGCGACCGTGCCGAGCGCGCCGAGCAGCAGCGCCGGCCGCTGAGGTCGGGTCGGCGGCAGGTCGTCGCCCGGGTCGGGACGCGGCACCTCAACGGTGCCCGCGGCGGCACTGTCGATGCCGACATCACCGCTGCGTTCACCCGTCGGGGTGCCGATGACGACGACTGTCGGATCGACATCCGCCCATGGGTCGACCGGATCACCCTGTGACATTGACATCTCCTGACGGACCAGCGACAAGGTACGGGTCGTCCGGAATCCGGACGCGGCGACCTGCGCCAGGCCGCGGTGCCCGGCGCAGACAAGGCGCCAGCGGAAGATCCTGCCAACCCCTGCAGGCCGTTGACCAGTCGCGACCGGCGAATCTAGGCAGTCGCCACATCTGACGATCAACAGCTGGTACGGTCCGGATTCGCGATGCTGCTCGCCAGTGAGCCGGACATCGAGATCGTCGGCGAGTGCTCCGACGGCGGCGCCGGCCGAGCTGGCGCTCGCGGTGCGTGCGGTTGCCAGCGGCGAGGCCTCGTTCATCGGGAACGGGCTGCGCGCAGTGCGGGTGCGGATCGGACCCGCACTGCGCGCTATTCCGCTGCCCTGCTGCGGGTACCAGGTCGCCCACCAGGCATCTGTGTTGCAATTCAGCTACGGACAATAGTCCTGCGTCGGTCGATGGCCTGACCGGCTACTGCAAAGGGTCCCCAGCCTCGACCGGGCCAACCGGACCAGTGGTGGACTAGTAGCCCAGCCGCCACTGCTGGTAGCCGTTTCCAGCGATGCATGCGTGTCCGTATACGGCGCCCTGATAGTTACCATCCAGACACTGATTGCTGAATCGGTTCTGCAACGTCACGTTGTACCAGTCCCTGCCCCCGGCTACCTTCCACTGGGTGCTCTGGGCCGAGTTGCACTGACTCAACCCGGCCGAACCGCCCGTGTTGACCTGGACGCAGTAGCCGGTCTTGACGTGTTGCAGCATCACCAGGTCGTGGCCGTCCCAGCTGCCTTGATCGATCGGCCGCCAGAGCTGATAGCGGTTCGAGCCGACCGGCATGCTGCACGGCAGGGTGTACATCTGCCCCCGGTCGTTCGCGTCAAGGCACCTGCCGGTGCTCCAGTTGCGAAGGTAGTTCTGCCCAGGTACGGCCTGCGCCGGCGCTTGCACCGCCACCACCGAGACCGCCGCCGCGCACAACGCGACGAGCATCATGGCCAGCACCCGCAGTGGCCGACGGCCCGTTGCTCCGGTACCGATCGACCAATCTTGGACTTGAGACACGCTAGCTCCTAGTTGCAGATGACATCGACGAAGTGAACCGCTCGCCGCGATGCGCACTCGTGCCGGACGGACGAAAGGCAACGGAATCACCCAGTGCCGAAACGACGTACTGACACCAGTAGACGTGAGGCCCACGCTCGAGGGCACGATACATGTGTTGCCGGCGGCTCTCGGTGGCGGTCGATTCAGGCACCGGCCGGGCCGTCCAAAGCCCTGACCTCTGCTTTTACCCGCTTCCAACGATGTCGGGTCGTGGTCGAGGTCGCCGGGAGGCGGTCGGATGACGACGGTTGTACCGGTGAATACTAGGCAGTTCACCATCAGCGGGGTGGGTGGTGATGCAACCGTCAGTGTGGCTCCTCGGCGTCGGGATCCCCCGGGGCCGGGCGGGCCGAGTTGGCGGAGTTCGGCTCCAGAAACTCGGACCATAAAGGTGAATCTGGCCCGGTGGTCAACCGAGTGCTGTAGAACTGACCGTGTCAATTCATCCAGTGGCCAGGAGGGGCGATCGAGGTCGTCGTGCAGCCACTGACCAGCCAGAACGCCTGGCGCATCAGCGGATCCGCTACTTCGACCTGCTTCGTGCCGCGGCGCTCATCCGCATCTTCGTCTACCACGCCACCGGCTGGACCTGGCTCAGTCTGCTGATTCCCGCGATGGGTAGCTATTCACCGGGGGCGAGAGTGTGACTCGCGGTTGGTTTCCCAGGCTGGTGGGAGCGCATCCTGATGGGGCAGCCGTGGCAGGCGGCTGGTGGTGGTGGCGGCGGGTCAGCCGGGGGTCGGGTCGGGTGGTAGCCAGGGTCCGGTGGTGAACAGTTCG
>NZ_JBHMIM010000112.1:0-6933 GCF_048060115.1 Micromonospora sp. LOL_023 | reverse complement strand
CCTTCGCCGTCTACCGCATCTAACAAACCGTGATCAAATCAGGCATAGAGGAACAACGCCGGGGCCGTGGGGCAGGAGCTGAAAAAGCTGCAACACCTCAAGCGAGGACTCATGGAGGACCTGTTGACGGGGCATGTACGGGTGAAGGTTGAGGAGGACGTGGCGGCGTGAATTCGCGGTCGGAGTATGAGCGGGTTGAGCTGCCGTTGGTGCAGCAGCTCGCAGGCATGAGCTGGCAGCACGCCGAGTGTATCCAGTCCGATGCGCCGAGTGTTACCGGCCGGGAGAGCTTTCGGGATGTGCTCCTGCTCGACAGGCTCCGCACCGCACTTCGCCGGATCAACCGCACGAACGATGGCAACGAGTGGCTGGACGAGGGCCGGATCAACCAGGCGATCTCGCAGCTCACCCGGCCCCAGGCCACCTCCCTGCTGGAGATCAACGAGGAGTTGACCGAAAAGCTCCTGCTCGGCGTGACCGTGGAGGGTGTGGACGGTTGGGACGGCGGGCGCGCCCGTACCGTCCACTTCATCGACTGGAAAAGCCCGGCCCCGCTTGCCCGTAACGATTTTCTCGTGATCAACCAGTTCCGGGTGGATCCGCCCGGTGGCCGTACGCCGATCTACCCCGACGCCGTCCTGTTCGTCAACGGCATCCCGCTGGTCGTCGTCGAGGCCAAGTCACCGACCAAGCCGGACCCGATCGGGGACGCGGTGGAGCAGTTGCGCCGCTACGCCAACCAGCGCGGCTCGGTGGAGCCTGAGGGCAGCGAGCGGCTGTTCCACACCAACCAGTTCGTGGTGGCCACCTGCTTCGAGACGGCGAAGGTTGGTACGTTGACCTCGCTGAATGAGCATTTCGCGCAGTGGAAAACCACGGCTCCCGTACCCGAAGACGATGTGAAGTCCGACCTCGGCGTGGCGGAGTTGTCGTCGCAGCAGCGACTGGTCGCGGGGATGTTGCACCCGGCCCGGCTGCTGGATCTGATGCGGCACTTCACGCTGTTCACGCAGCTCGATGGTCGCAAAATTAAGATCGTGGCGCGGTATCAGCAGTACCGCGCGGTGCGGGCCACGATCGACCGGCTCATCGCCGGCCGAACCCGGACGCAGGACGGCGAGCACGACCGGCGGGGCGGAGTCATCTGGCACACCCAGGGTTCTGGCAAGAGCCTAACCATGGTTTTCCTAGTGCGGGTGATGCGTTCGCACCCGGCGCTGGTCGGCTTCAAGGTCGTCGTGGTGACCGACCGGCGAGATCTACAGAGGCAACTGTCCGGAGTCGCGGAGCTGACCGGTGAGACGGTGTACACCGCGCAGCGGGTGGCGAAAGCCAAGGAGTTGCTGGCCACGCCCGGCAAGGCGTTGGTATTCGTGATGATCCAGAAGTATCGGAACCCGAAGGCTGAGAAAACCGACGACGCGGCGCTGAAGAGCATCGGGGAACTGGACACCTCTCCCGAGGTGCTGGTGCTGGTAGACGAGGCGCACCGCACACACGGCAGCACGCTGCACGCCGCTCTGCAGAGGGCGCTGCCCAACGCCGCCCGGGTCGGGTTCACCGGCACGCCGATCATCATGGGTGCCAAGAAGAAGACGTACTCCATCTTCGGCCCGCCGATCGACAGGTACGACATCCGCCAGTCTGAAGCCGACGGCGCCACGGTGCCAATCATCTACGAGGGACGAACCATCAGCGGCGGGGTGCGGGACGCCGACGACATCGACGAGTTCATCGACCTGTACGGGCTAACCCCGGCGCAAACTGAGGAGCTCAAGCAGCGGTACGCCACCAAGCGGCACGTCGCCGAGGCCGAACAGCTCATCGCCGCGAAGGCGGCAAATATGCTGCGCCACTTCGTCGACGTTGTGCTGCCCAACGGGTTCAAGGCCCAGGTCGTGGCGACGAGCCGCCGCGCCGCCGTCCGCTACCGCACCGCGTTCCTGGCCGCCCGCAAGGCCCTCGTCGCGGAACTGGACAATCTCGATCCGGCGTACCGGACAGATGACGCCCTCGACCGCATCGACCGGATGCCCGCCAAGCGGGCGATGCTCGTGCGGGCATGGCGGTACCGCGACGTCATCGCCCAGCTCGACTTCGTGCCGGTGATCTCTGCGGCGCAGAACGACAAAGCTGACATCGCGGCCTGGACCAGCGGCCACGAGCAGGTCATCGAGGACTTCAAGGACAAGAAGCTGCCACTGTCGGACGTGCCCGCGGCTCAGGCCAGCCCGGTGGCCATGCTGATCGTGAACGCGATGCTGCTCACCGGCTTCGACGCCCCCCGCGAACAGGTGCTGTACCTGGACAAGGCGATCCGGGAGGCCGACCTGTTGCAGGCCATCGCCCGGGTCAACCGCACCGCGCCGGGTAAACACTGCGGCTACATCGTCGACTACTACGGTGTGGCCCACCACCTCGCCGAGGCACTGGAGGCGTACGCGGCCGACGACATCGACGGCGCGCTCACCAGCCTCAACGACGAGGTGCCGCAGCTGGCCGCCGCCCATTCCGCCGTCCGACAACTCTTCCCCGGAATCAGCAACTTCGACAGCATCGCGGTGCAGGACGCCTGTGTGGAGGCACTCGCCGACGAGCGGCTTCGGGCGCGGTTCGAAACCGCGATGAAGGCGTTCACCCGGAGCCTGGAGATCGTGCTGCCGTCGGAGAAGGCGCTGCCATTCGGCGCCGACGCGAAGGCGTTCGGGACCATCGCCCTGCTCGCGCGCCGGCGATACCGCGACCACACATTGTTCGACATCCGGGTGTACGGCGAGAAGGTCCGCGCCCTGATCGACGCGCATGTGCAGGCGCTCGGGATCGCCCAGAAGATTCCGCCGATCTCCATCACCGCCACCGACTACGCGGAGAAGGTAAGCGGGCTAGCCAGCCCGCGCGCCAAGGCGTCGGAGATGGAGCACGCGATCCGTCACCACATCAGCGAGCATATGGACCGCGACCCGGCCCACTACCGGCGGCTCTCCGAGCACCTGGAGCAGATCCTGGTCGAGTTGAAGGACCAGTGGGAGCAGCTCGCCCTAGCCCTTGCCGACTTCCTACCGGCGGTGACGGCCGGACGTACCGAGGCCGCCGACGGCCTAGACCCCCACACCGAGGCGCCGTTCCGCGACCTGATCGCCCAGACACTCGCCGAGCACGACCGGCCGGTTACCCCCGAACGTGCCGGCCCGCTGCGGCAGGCCACCACCGACGTTGTGCATTTGATCAAGGATGATGTTCGGCTGGTCGGATTCTGGGACAACGCGCATAAACGCGAGCAACTGCGCCGAAAAGTCATCCAGCGGCTGGACGACACCCGTCTGGAGGACGGCAGCGACCTGTTCGACTACGCCTGGCTGCGGCCGCTCTCCGATCGGCTGCTCGAACTGGCGAAACACAACCACCACCGGCTGGTGTCCGCGCTATGACCGTAGCCGAGGCGCTGCCCGACACGATGCTCATCGGCGACCTGCAGTTCGAGGTCACTGAGTCGCCGCAGCGCGCCACGGTCGGGATCACCGTCGACCGCGACGGATCGCTGCAACTGCACGCTCCGGCCGGCTGCCCGGCCGACGCGCTGGCCGCTTGGGCGTACTCCAAGCGCATGTGGGTCTACCGCAAGCTCGCCGAGAAGGACCTGCTGCTGTCCGCTCGGCCGGCGAAGGAGTTCGTCAACGGGGAGGGTTTCGCGTACCTCGGCCGCAGCCACCGCCTGTTGATCGGGGGCGGCGACCGGGTCCGAATGGAACGCGGACGCATCGTCCTGCCGCGTACGGTCACCGGGCAGGCGCGCACAGCTTTGATCGGGTGGTACCGCTATCGTGGGCGGCAGTGGTTGCCGGGTCGACTGCGTCCCTGGGCTGACCGCATGGACCTGCACCCGTCCGCACTTGACGTCCGGGACCTGGGCTACCGGTGGGGCTCCCTCGGCAACAACGGCCGGCTCAACATCCACTGGGCGACGCTTCAACTACCACCCAGCCTTGTCGATTACGTGCTGGTGCACGAACTCTCCCACATCGCCCATCCGCAGCACACGTCCGCTTTCTGGGCGACCGTCGAACGCGCCCTGCCTGACTTCGAACGCCGCAAGCAGGATCTCCTCGTCGCCGGCGCCGGGCTCTGGCTTGGTTGATAGGTCGGACCGACCGGCGCGACCCGCTCCTCCCACCGATCCGGCGCGTCGCTTATAGCCCGCCTTCTCCGCCGACGGACCGGCAGTAGCCAGCTGCCGGCCGCCGGGCTGCCCTGGGCCTGCTTGGGTTCCCGGCGGAGCGCCCGCGAATCAGTCGTATCCCTGCGCCGGCTCTACTTCGCCGGGGTACGTTGGCGCGGACATCAACAGCCTGCGGACATGTCTTTCGGTCACCCCAAGGTGCGTGGCTATGTCCGCTGTGCTCGCGTCCGGATGTTCTGCTCGCATCTTCAGCACGGCCTCGAAAGCCCTCCTGCTTCGGCGTCCGCGTCCCGTCCGCCCCTGGTGCCGGGACGTCTCCGAGGTCCTCGCCGCTGCGGGGATGTCGATCGGCGAGGCAGGGTGCGGTGCTTTCCCGGCTTCTTGAACGGAATCGGTGGGAGCCGCACCGTCGGGCTTGCCGGCATCGTGGTCGGATGGTGTTGGGGCCGGCGTGCGCCGGACACGGGAGAGCATCTCTACCACCAAGAGCAGGGCGACGGCGGGCCAGGCGGCAACAATGCGAGCGCCGAGGGCGGGTTGAGCTGCGGCGATGTTCGCCGCGACGCTCGCGCCTACGCCTGTGAGGAAGGCGATCCGGGCCGACCATCGCACGCGCCGCCCTGCGCGCCTGTCGTCCACCATCGTCGTTGAGGCGACGATGAGCATCCCGTCGACCGACAGCGGCAATACGTAGGCGACCTCGGGACGCTCGCCGAACTTCAAGGCCACGGCGACCATATGGCTCCACGACGACCAGGCGGCGATCCCGGCCACGGCCACCGTGCTCACGTCGCGGGCGATCCGGGTCGGCGTCACCTGACCACCTCCGGACCGAGCCGATGTTCGATGGCCCGGACCTCAACGGGGTCCACTGCCGGACGTCCACCGATGTCCAGCCGCGTCTGGACATCGGCCCACCGCCGCCACCGCCGGACCACCTCGTCGACATCCAGGCCGGTCGCCTCGGCGATGTCCGCCAGGTCCGCCCCGGCCCGCAGTGCGGCGTGGATCATCAAAGGCTGCCAGCTCGTCCACCGGGACACCACCGCTGCGGACAACGCCAGCTCCGCAAGGACGTCGTCGCGACCGGATCCCGGCCTCCAGGTGACAGCATGGTCATGAAGATCGAGAAGGAGCTTGAACGGGTTGATCTCTTGGGCGTCGGCGAACCGCACCGGCGGTTCGGCCCGGTGAGCCGGGGTCATCGGGCACCGCCCGACGTCCGTGGGCTGGGCAAAGTCAGCGGCAGCGGGTCACCGGCGATCGTCGCCGGTTGGTTCGCATGGTGGTACCTCCGGCCCACCGCTTGAACTGGGAAAATAGATAAATATCGACAAGATCTAGCGGGTCTTTTGTGATTCTTGTCCGATTTGCGGTTCTGTCGGGCGGAGCACCCAGCGAGCACCCAGCCAGGGAATGTCATCCGGCGTCGCGTCCGACACGCCTCCACGAACGGCGATAGCGGGATGGCGGCGGCCCGGGACCGGACACCGCTGGCATCGACCGAGACGATGCACTGCGCCACATCCTGCACGGCCGCTACATCCGCGCCGGCATCGACTTCGACGACGAACCCGTGTGCCTGCACCTGGCCGCAGACCGGCCGTCGTGGAGTCCAGACGGCTGACGGGTGGCAGCGCGCGGATGTGCCGAGAAGCGCGCACGTGGCGTCTCAGGCCTCATGTCCCGGTCCCCGGCTGCTCGAGAGGCAGAAGGCCGATGTCGTAGGCGTAGATCCCGCGGCTGGTGGCCAGATAGATACGCCGTCCGCCGTCGGTGAGCAGGTGAGAGTTGATCTTTGCGTCGAGGCGGATGGCGGCCAGCGGTCAACCGTCCTACGTGGAGCGCTGCACGGTGTCGTTGCCGGTAACGGCGAACCGATGGTTGCTGACGGCGGATAGCTGGGCGTGGCCGATCGTGGGATCGCCAGCTACACAGTCAAGCTCCCGGCCGTCGCTGGTGTCCCAGCGGCGGAGCCGGCCGTCGGCGGTCCGGGTGACCATCCGGCGTCCGTCCGGGCTGACGAGCAGGGCGCCGCGGTCGGTGCCGGTGTCGATGTTCATCAGCGGCTCGCCGGTTGCGGTCTCCCACCATCGGACGACCGGATCGTGTGTGCTGACTGTCGCGAACCAGCGGTCGTCCGGGCCAAACAGAACCTTGGTCACCGGACCCTGGTGTCCGGTGTCGACGGCGAGGCCGGGACGCTGACCGGCCGGGTCGAGCAGACAGACGCCGCGGTCCGCGTGGGGGTCGGGCAAGCCCGGTGAGATCGGCTCCGTCCGGCCGTTGACCCTGCGGTGCATGTTCACGTACCACCACCGGTCGCCGAAAACGCGTCCGGCCGTGACGACGCATTTTCCGGGGCTGGAGAGCCAGAGGGCCCCGGCACCGTGGGGATGGGGGGTCTCGTACTCGAGGAGACACCGGCCGGTCGAGGAGTCGAAGATGCGGACTACCGGGTCGCCGGTCAGGCCCGGGTTTGTTGTGCCCGCGGTCGCGAGGTGATGCTGCGGTGTTACCAGCATCGATCCGACACCGTTTGCGTATCCGGCGTCGAACTCGCGGCGCAGCCGGCCCGTGTTCGAGTCCCAGACCCGTACGGCGCGCTCCGGACGCTCCTCCTGCTCCAAGGAGTTTCCGCAGGTGGCGATCCAGCTTGCATCTGGGGCGATGACGACCCGGTTCAGGAGGGTCATTCAAAACCCGGTGCGGTGGTTCTGAAGACCTCCAGGGCGGTGACGGTGCGTAACACGTCG
>NZ_JBHMIM010000111.1:0-7275 GCF_048060115.1 Micromonospora sp. LOL_023 | reverse complement strand
GCAACTCGCCTCGTGTCCGGTTCTCAACACGGACAGAACCTCTCAAGCCGGAACAACGCCGGGGCCGTGGAGTTGGGCCGGCGCGGTCGCGCCGGCCCAACCGACGCTGGTTCAACCAGCGAGAGCAGTGAGCGCACCCACCAACTGCGCCGGCGCTGGTCGGCACCGCATCTGCCTGCGGGCCCGCCCTGCCGACTCGCGCAAGGTGGAATTGGTCATCAGGCGGCTGATGAGCTCGTCGTCCACAGTATTCGCATCAGCGGAAAGTCCGAACCCGTGCCGAACGATCACCCCAGCGTTGACGAACTCGTCTGCACCGTACGGTAGCGCAAGTTGCGGCAGGCCGGCGTCGATCGACGTCAGGGTGCTGCCGGCACCACCATGGTGGATGATCGCATCGCTGTACTGCAGGAGCCCCGCAAGCGGGCACCAGTCCGCGGTCCGAACGTTCGGTGCAACGTCCCCGAGCGCCTGGGCGTCAGCACCGATGACCACGAATTCGGCGTCTGTCGACGCGGCCCCCTTGAGCACCTTCTCGAGCCCGCCCACACCCACCACCTTGGGCAGCACGGTGCCCAAGGTGACGACGATTCTGGGCCGGCTCCTAGACTTGGTGACCCAGGTGGGCAAGACTCCTCCACCGCTGTACGGCACGAAACGTACGTTCCACGCCTCACCTTCACCGATCATCAACTCTGGCGGGGCGATCTGCACGGACGTTCTGGCCGGCAATTCCGCAGGCACCCCGTGACGGGCGAAGACACCGGCGAGGTGCGGTAGGTACCGCTCAGCAAGGTCTCCCTCCCGAACGAAGCCGACGCCGTGTTCCACCGCCGGCACCTGCAGCTTACGGGCGACTAGCAGGCCTGCGCCCTGTAGCCGGCCGTGTACGACCAGATCCGGACGCATCTCCTCGGCGGCCCGCACGACGCCGTCGGCCATCAGGTCCGTGACGTGGGCAAATCGCTCGAGGACGGCATCTGTGGCGGCGCCGCCAGCTTGGGCGATCGCCTCTCCACGTCGCCGGTGCTCCGCCACCCGGTCGCCGACGGTTCCCTTCCCGACGCCGAACACCTCGTCGAAGTCGACCGTAGGCGCAACATCGACCGCCGGCAGACCAGCACTCACAGCGGCCGGAACCGCCGAACTCGAGGTGGCCACCAGCAGCTCGTGTCCAGCAGCCCGCAGCGCCCAGGCCAGCGGCACCAGGGGGAAGAGGTGACTTAGTGCTGGTGGCACCGTGAACAGTACTCGCATTTCCCATTCCTCCGTCTTCACGTAGGACGTCCGGTGGCGCACCGACGCTCGTTGATTCACAAGCGTCGGTCTGTTTAAGATCGACACACGCGGTACGACCGCGCCGCGACTACGTTATGACTCGGACTGCTCGCACCTGTACTTCGAAGCTCCGGATGACCTGGTCGTCAAGGTCGTAGATCACGGACGTGCCGCGCGAGACAAAGTGGTTGCGCACCAAGAGTCCATCCTGGTGACCCCGGACCTCACCAATTACCTCACCCTGGCCGTTCAGGTTGGGGTGCACGATGTCAAAGACGAAGTAGTTGCAGGAAATCGCCTGCCATGTGTCGGTCACCGGCTCGCCAGGAGGCGGCTCGATCGTACCGTCCGCGCGAAAGACAAAAGTCGTCTCTCCCGCGCTCGGCAGCGATGTCTCGACGGACGCCTGCCACGTCCCGACCAGGCTATGCCTGCAGGTTTCCTTCGCGGTACTCGCCTGCGCCGGAACGGCGAAGGCCGTCAGCGAAGGCAGGACGATGAGCGAGATGAGTCCTGCCCGCAAGAGAATCGCGGCCCTGCGCCCCCGACGTCGGATACCGTCAGTCATCTTTGGTCTGCCTTTCAGAAGGGTGAATTCATAGGCGACTCCGCGCGGTCGGCACGTCGTCGGCGCAAGACTGGCCGTACCGACTCAAGGAAGGTTGTTGACCAGCTGGAGAGCGGCCCGAGCCGCCGGGCTGCCCAGGGCGCCGCTCGACTGCCCGGGTCAGCTGTCCTTACCGGACGCTTCGGTCCTACTTGGCGCACCAGGCAGGAAGAAGGCCGGAAGTAGCGCGACGCCAGTCAGGACCACCGTCCATACGAAGGCCCGCCCATAGGCGGTCTGCAGGGCCTCAGGCGTCGGTGGCTGTATCCCGCCGGACGAGCGTATGGTCTCCCGCTGCAGGATGAGGGCCAACACCGCGGTACCGAGGGAGCCGCCGATGCGCTGCACGATCACCAGCGCGCTGGCTGCCCGGGGCACCAGCTCCTGCGTCAACCCGTAGTAGGCCGCCGCCGTCAGTGGGATGGAGGCAATGCCGAGGCCCAGACCTCTCACCACCAACGCCGACGCCGACGCCGAGAAAAGGTCGTTCTGCGTCGCCCCAGCGTAGGTGAAGGGCACCGTGCCCATGATCGACACCGCGATGCCCACCAGCGCGACGGCCCTGGGGCCGAAACGGTCGACGAGGCTGCCCGACACCGCCAAGGCGACAACCATGCCAACCCCCTGCGGGGCGAGAAGCAGTCCGGCGCGCAGCGGATCTACCCCGAGTGCCTGCTGGTAGTAGAGCGGAAGCAGGAACATCAGCCCGAACAGGGATGCGCCAGAGAGGCAGATCAAGATCGACGAAACCGCGAAAGGCCGGTGGGCGAACAGCCGCAGATCGATTGCCGGGCTGGGGTGCGCCCGGCGCGCATTCCAGAAAAAGGCAGCCAACAGGAGCAACCCGATGCAGAGGGCGACCACCACCGATTGGGAGCCGAGGCCGCCTCCACCGCCCGCGACAGACAGCCCGTACACCAGAGCGACCAGCGCGGGGGAAAGAAGCAGCAGGCCCAGAACGTCGAGCCGGGGCCGGGACAGTCGCTCGCCCCTGGGCAGCCCGCGCCACGCCAGCAGCAGTGCGATCAGTCCGAGGGGAAGCTTGATGTAGAAAACCCAGCGCCACCCGAGGCTGTCCACCAGAAGGCCGCCGACACTGGGACCGATGATCGGCGCGAGCTGAGTGGGAACGCTCACAAGGCTCATGACCCGGCCAATCCGGTCCGGCCCAGCCTCCCTGACCAGGATTATCTGTGCCAGCGGTGGAAGGAGCCCGCCGCCAAGCCCCTGCAGGACCCGAAAGGCGATGAGGCTTTCGATCGACCAGGCAAGTCCGCACAGGGCCGAGGCCACGACGAACAGCGCCAACGCGAACAGCCACATCCGGCGGGCACCGAAACGTTCGACGGCCCACCCGGTTACCGGGACGACCATGGCGAGCGCGAGAAGGTAACCGATCGTCACCCACTGCAGGGCCGAAAGCGGGCTGTCGAGATCCGCACCGATCTCATTCAGCGCCACGGCGACGATGGTCGCGTCGAGAGCCGACAGAAACGCTCCGGCCACAATGATCAGGCCCAAGCCGACGAGGCGTCGGTCGAGCCTGGTGTCGTTCCGACGGCCGCCTGACGGGTCCGCCGTGGAGCCTGGCCGCGTCTGGTTCCCGGACACATCAAGACTGCCGTCGTCAGGCATCGATCCCCCATCGCTGAACCGGAGCGCTCCGCTCACTGTACCGCACAGCGCGATGGCGTCACACCTCGCCGAACGGAACGCTCCACTTCGTGCTAACATCACAACCACCCCGTGGCAGCGTCACGGCAGGCCGCCCCTTGTGTCACTCCTCGCCGGCGCGGCCGCCTGCAGCCCGGCACGATCGACCGCACCGAGAATTGGAGCTGCCGAGTGAGCACCAAGATCGTGTTCTACGAGTACGGCGAACCCGACGTCCTCCGGCTGGTGGAATTCTCGGAGCCCGAGGCTGCGGCGGGCCAGGTTCGCGTGCAGATCCGTGCCGCCGGAGTCAATCCAGTCGACTGCAAGATCCGCCGTGGCGCGTTCTCCGGACTGGGTGGCGAGCCGGACATCTTTCCGCAGACTCTCGGCAACGAGTTCGCTGGCGTCGTAGACCAGGTAGGTGAGGATGTCGTCGGCGTATCGGTTGGCGACGAAGTGTTCGGATTCGCCAATGCAGAGGCATACGGCAAGCACCTGCTGGTGACACCCGAACAGTTCACCGCCAAGCCGGCCGAGCTGTCCTGGGAGACTGCCGGCAGCCTGTCCGCGGTCGGCCAGACAGCCTGGAACGCGCTGCGGGAGCTACAAGTGTGCGCTGGCGACACACTGCTGGTGCATGCCGCAGCCGGAGGTGTCGGGACCGTCGCCGTACAACTCGCGGTGGCATCCGGCGTCCACGTCATCGGCACGGCGAGCCAGCGCAACCACGACTACCTACGCTCGCTCGGCGCTTACCCAGTCGAATATGGCGACGGCCTTACCGACCGGGTCCGCGAGCTTGCCCCGTCCGGCGTCGACGCCACGCTCGACGCGATCGGTGGCGCCGCGATCGCCGCTTCGCTCGAGCTGGTGAGCGACCGTGAGCGTATCGGCACTCTGGTAGATCAGGATGCGGCTAACAGGTTCGGCATCAAGCGGCTACGAGGGACCCGGTCATCCGCCATCCTCGCGGAGCTCGCAGCTCAATGCGCGGCGGGCAACCTGAAACTGCCCATCTCGAAAGCGTTCTCCCTGAAAGACGCGGCGGATGCGCACCGCGAGGTCGAGACCGGGCATGTGCGGGGCAAAGTCACGCTCGTCGTCGACTGACCGGGTCGCGTAGGCATAGGGCAACCTGTCCGTCCGTGCTGCCGATCCACGCCTTGGGCCAGCAGCGCGCGACGGGCTCCGTGCCGTCGCAACTGGCGTAGCCGTCCGCCGCCCAGCCGAGGCCTTCGTCGGAGGATCGTCGTCGGGTCCACGCGCGCCCGGTGGCCCGGGGGAACTCACCCCCCGGGCTCCCACAGAACGGAACGTGACAGTCTCCCGTCATTCCGCTCGTCTCATCTGATCCGTTAGAACTCCGTCGTCCAGACCCAGTGGGCGAAGAGTCGGGGCTGCCTGCGTAGGAGCCCGTGCCACCACCGTTTGGCCTTCTTGAACGACCGGAGCCGTTTGAACTTCCGTCGGGCCCAGCGCACGAGGTAGGTGTTGATGCGCCGTAGGAGGCCGTCGAGTTCGGTCCGGTAGAACTTGCCGTAGTAGGTCATCCAGCCGCGCACGACTGGGTTGATCCACTCGGCGAGGTCCGCGATGTCCACGGTGGTGCGGCAGTGGATCCGCCAGCGGCGGACCTCGTGTCCCATCCGGGTGAGAGCCGCTCGGCTGACGGCGGGCAGGAACGCGCCGAAGATGCTCTTACCATCGCTGGTCGGAGCTTTCCGCGCCTGGAATGTGTAGCCGAGGAACGTGAACGACGTGTTCGCGTGGGCGAGGCGTCGTCTGCGGTGCCAGCGGTCACGGAATGATCCGGGTGGGCGGACATTTGTCTCCGGGTTGGCGGACAGCAGAACTCCGGGTTGACGGTCACGAGATCGGTGGATGACGCCCTGATGTAGGCGGTCCCCGCGTCGTTGCACTGATTGTCGAAGATCAGCTGCTGCAACGTCGGGGGACCTGTGACCAAGTCTGGCAGGGAAATCGTGGAGATTCTCGAAGCGTTCGATCTGACTCGCTGTGCGCATTCGGCGGCGCGGCTCGTCGGGGTCGATGAGAAGACGGTGGTGAGGTACGTGGCGATCCGTGACGAGGGTGGTGACCCGTTCACGCGTGCGCGTCGACGGCGGGTCACGGACCCGTTCGTGGACAAGATCGAGGAGCTGGTGGAGGCCTCCCAGGCGCGGATCCGCGCGGATGTGGTGCATCAGCGCCTGGCCGCGATGGGATACAGCGGGAACGAGCGGTCGACGAGGCGGGCGGTCGCGCAGGCGAAGGCGCAGTGGAAGGCGGGCCGGCGGCGTTCCTACCGGCCGTGGACGCCTGAGCCCGGGATGTGGCTCCAGTTCGACTGGGGTTCCGGGCCGGTCATCGCCGGACGCCGGACCAGTCTGTTCTGCGCGTGGTTGTCGTGGTCGCGGTTCCGGGTGGTGTTGCCGGTCTGGGACCAGACGCTGCCGACGTTGGTGTCGTGTCTGGACACGACGCTGCGGCGGATCGGCGGCGCGCCGACGTATGTGTTGACCGACAACGCGAAGACGGTGACGGTCGAGCACGTCGCTGGTGTCGCGGTCCGTCATCCGCAGATGGTGGCCGCTGGCCGGCACTACGGCTGCAAGGTCGAGACGTGTGAGCCGTTCGACCCGGAGTCGAAGGGCGGCGTCGAAGCGACGGTGAAGATCGCGAAGGCGGATCTGGTGCCGACATCGGCGAACCTCGCCCCCGCCGGGACACGTCACGACGAAGGTGTGGTGCCGGGTCGACGGCGATGAACTCGTGATCGTCGGGCGGACCGCCGCCGGTCTGGCCGAGATCGCCCGTCACCGGTTGTCGACGCCGGGGAACCCGTCCATCGTCGACGCCCACTACCCACACCATCGGGGCGGGAACCTGCCACGTCCACCGCGGCCCAGACCGCGCACGGCGGACGAGGTCGCGATCCTGGACCTGGGTGAAGGCGCCCACCGGTGGCTCGTCGAGGCCGGCGCCGCCGGCGCGGTCCGGGTCCGGGCGAAGATGCGCAGGGCTGTCGAGTTGGCGGCCGCGCTCGACCGTGAGCAGGTCGACCACGCTCTGGGTCTCGCGGCGATCGCGGGCCGGTTCGACGACGGCGACCTCGTGTCCATCCTGGATCACCTCGCGACCGCTGGCGCGCCCACGGATGTCGTGGTCGTCGACGAGAGCCACTCGGTGCAGCCCGGCACCAGCCCGTGGGAAGGATTCGGCTCATGACCCGACCCCAGGCCCCGCCGATGCCGGAGGATCTGGAGCAGATCCTGCGCCGGATGCGGCTGCCCTACCTGCGGAAAGCGGCGCCCGACGTCCTCGCCACCGCCCGCGCGCAACGCTGGGACCCCGCCGAGGTCCTGCGGGTCCTGCTCAACGAGGAGGTCACCGGCCGTGACGCCGCGACCCGCAGGTTGCGGCGCAAGACCGCGAACTTCCCCAGCGGCAAGACCCTGACGTCCTGGCGTGGCGAGGACTCCTCGATCCCCGAAGCCACCCAGAACGCCCTGACCACCCTGGAATGGGTCGGCCGGCACGAGAACCTCGTCGTGTCCGGCCCGTCCGGGACCGGCAAGTCCCACTTCGTCGAAGGCCTCGCGGCGGCGGCGATCGAGTCCGACATGCGCGTCGCCTGGTTCACCCTCGAAACGCTGACCCAGACCATCGGGAAAGCGAAAGTGGACGGTTCCGTCGCCCGGACCATCGCCCGGATCTGCGGCGTCGATCTGATC
>NZ_JBHMIM010000110.1:0-7277 GCF_048060115.1 Micromonospora sp. LOL_023 | reverse complement strand
TGCACCGCCATCGCCCACAACCTCACCCGCGCCGCCGGGCACCTCGCCGCCGGCACCTGGACCACCGCCCGAACCGCGACCATCCGTACCCGCATCATCACCGTCGCCGCCCGCCTCGCGCACCGGGCCCGCACCATCCACCTGCACCTACCCGAGCACTGGCCCTGGCAGGCAGCGCTCGACAACCTGTTCACCGCCGTCCGCCCGACACCCGGCTGACCACAGCGACACCGACGCGCGACCCAGGCGGCCCGACCACAGGCCACGAACCCCCGCCTCAACCCTCGAACGACAACACCCGGAGCAAGCCGACCACGTAATCGGCGATTCGCCGCGCCCCGAAATCTCCCAATACCGAAACTATTCAACCGAGCTCAAGACGAACCGCGTCGGTGGATCGAGGCTCAGGAGCCATCCACCGACAGAAGGCGGTGCCGAACCAGCAGTTCGTCGTTCTGCCGGACGAGCACGTCCCGACAGTCCACGCTCGCCCGTACCTCGACGGGGCCGCCCCTGGGTACCGCTAGCACCAAGGCGTAGTAGTGGGCATGCAGAGCACCTGCCGGACCGGCGGTCACGGAGATCATGCCCACCCAGTGCCGGAACTGCACGCCCTCGGCCGAGACGCGGTCCGCACGGGCCTGTGCGGAAGCAAAGATCGCATCCCGCCCCTGTAGTGGCTGCAGGCGGCCCGGCTCTTCGAAGATCGCGTCCTCGCTGAAGGTGCCGGCCCACCGCCCGGCTTCCCCTGCGTCCAGCATCGCCATGTGGCGAGCGTAGAAGTGCTGCACCTCGACGTAGTCTGTAGCCGCTACGGGAGTCTCGGCGGGTCTTACATAGTGGGTCATCTCGATATGTCCCTTCCTCGTCATCGTTGCGGGTGAGGCGGGCATGCCTCTCCCGGGCGGTGCGGGCCGACGAGAGAGCTAGCCGTGATCGGACCACGTTGCCGAGCAGACTCAGCGTCGACTGGGCTATCGCAGGTCAGCAGCCGGGGAAAGCGTCGTGGTGGGTCGCCTCCTCCGGTCAGACGTGGCAGGAGGGTAGTCCGCCGTGGTGTTCCACCATCTCTTGAAACACGGCCAGTACGTTCAGTTCGGCTCCTGGGGAAGCACCTTGCTCCTCCGCATAGGCGCGATGCAGGTTCGCCACGATCCGCTCAGCGTCGAGCAGATCCGCGAAGGTCCCGAGTTCCGCCTCCCGCGCAGTCTGCAGCGGCGTACGTCCAGCCCGAAGGCCTGCTCGGGCAAGGCTCTGGATCCACCGCAGATACTCTTCTGTTTGGTCGAGTAGCTCGGGCCCGCCCACAGGTCCGTGCCCTGGCACCACCACACGCGCCGACAGGGCCCGCAACCGCTCGATGCTCCTCAGGGAGCCAGTGACGGACCCCATGAGACAAAAGGGGGTCGCGCCGTTCATGACGATGTCGCCGGCGAACAGAACCCCGCCGTCGGGGATCCAGACAACCGTGTCAGTGATCGTGTGCGCGGGCCCGGGGTGGAACAATTCAAGCCGCCGTTCGCCCACATGCAGCGTCATCTGATCCCGGTACGTGACGACCGGCAGCTTGATCCGGATGTCGCCCCACTCGACGTCAGGCCAGAGCGCCGCCAGGCCGAGGTCGGCCAGGGCCATCTCACTCCGGGCGAGTTCGTGCGCGACCACGATGGCTTCCGGAGCGAAGGCGAAGTTTCCGAAGGTGTGGTCTCCGTGGAAGTGCGTGTTGACCACGATCCGGGGCACGATATCGGTCAGGCCGGCGATGGCGTTACGTAGCTGCCGGGAGCGGCGTGCGGTCGCTGCGGTGTCAATCACGACGGCGTCCGTTTCGCCGATGACGACGCCAGCGTTGTTCAGGCACCAGCCTCCGTCGGGCTGTACGTACGCGTACACCTGGTCGGCGACGGCGTCGAGGGTCGGCTCGTCATGAGGGCTGGTCTGGGGCGTCACACATCCACCCTGCCGGTAACGGATCGAGACGGATTGGAGAGGGGGTCGATGACAGAAGGCCCGGTGCAAGGTGCCTGCTGACCGAGGCCTCGTCGGCGACGGGGACCCGGAATCTCTGTCTACAGGTCCCCGTCAGGCCGGGCAGGCGCCCCTACCGTCGTGAATGCTCCTTGGCGTGGCCGAGGGTTGCCAGACTGTTGGTACTCAGCGCCTGGCGCACGAAGGCCTTGGCCTCCGCGACGCCAGCCTCCGGGCCGAGAATCCGGGCCACATTGGCCTCGTTGATCCGCACGGTGTGCCGAGAGGTGACCTGCACTCCGCCGTCCGTCTCCTCGATCAGCCAGTGACCGGTGTGCAGCGTCATCAGCGCGGGCAGCACGATCTGCTTGTAGACGATCCGCTCGTACGGCAGGCACACCCGTACCGACATCGTGGTGTGGGTCGAACCGTCACCGGTACGGGTGTCCATCTCGAGGACCTGCAGCCCTTCGACGTCCTCCTGCAACTTCACCCGGCTGACGTGCGGCAACCGCTCGGACCAGCGCTGTGCCTCGTTGAGGAAGTCGTAGACGTCCTTGGCCGACGCCTCGATCCGGACCGTGTCGTCAAAGGTGAGCAAGAACTCGTCGCGGCCGTCGGCCCGCTCCGCGGCAGTTTTGAGCGCGGTCAGTTCAGCGTCGCTGTTGCGATCGACGGCCTGGGCGATCCAGGCCAGTTTACCGGGATCGTCGTCGACAGCCCGATAGTCGTGCAGCAGCACGACCTGGCACCGCCGGTCACCGAGCGGCCGCACCAACCAGGAACCACCCATGGCACCAACCGGGGGCTGAGAAACCTCCTGGCGGAAATCTACCCGCCAGGCCTCCGCGTCGAGCCGCCTTCGGGAAATCCAAGTCTTTGCCTCGCCGTTCGCCGTAGCCCAGATCCTTATACGTTCCTCACCCCCGCCGAGATCGTCGCGCTCCACGTGCACGGTCGGCGGAAAAATCAGGGGCCAGTTGGCCGCCTCCACGATCAACCGATACACGATATCCACCGGCGCGTCGACAGCGACTTCGTGCGATACCTCGGTAATGCCTGCCATTCTTCTTCCTAACGATATCAGTAGTTCCCCAGTCCACCACAGACGTTTATCGCCTGGGCGGTGACCGGTGCTGCAATGTCGGAGACCAGGTAGCTCACCATTCCAGCAACTTCCTCTGGAACCGCGTATCGGCCAAGTGGGATCTTTGCCTGAAAGCGCGTCAGAATATGCTCCTCGCTGGTGTTCCACGCTGCCGCGTAACCTTGCCTGACTCGTTTCGCCATCCGTGTCTCGACGTATCCGGGACAAACAGCGTTGACGGTGACTCCCGTCTTCGCCAGCTCCAACCCAAGTGCCTTTGTAAAGCCCACGACCCCATGTTTCGAAGCCGAGTAGGGCGCGCCGAGTACGACGCCCTGCTTCCCCCCGGTAGAGGCGATGTTGATGATCCGGCCCTGCCCACGGCTGAGCATCCCACTGTTCAGCACTTCCCTGGTTACCAGGAAGACACCGTTGAGATTTGTGTTGATGACGTCGTACCACAGCTCGTCGGCGATCTCGGCGGTTTTCCCACCACCGCTACGCCCGGCATTGTTGACTAGGACATCAATGCGGCCGTACCGGTCGAGCACAGCTTGGATCAGGCGTTTGACCTCGGCGGCGTCTCGGACGTCACAGGCACTTCCCCCCGCTTCCGCCCCGTCTGCGCTCAGTTGCTTGACCGTCTGCGCCACAGCGTCCGCGTCCCTGGCACAAATGAAGACCCGATAGCCCTGGCTGGCCAGATTTGTCGCGATGGCCAACCCAATCCCACTAGTCGCGCCCGTAATCAGCGCCACCCGTCCGTTCTCATCCATGTCGCCTCCTAAAGATGGGTCGCGTCTCCACCAGGCGACCAAGCCGCCTGATTCCTTTCGTCATCAGCCCGCTCCTGTGCCCCTTGCACGACCAGCGGCGCGCTATACATCGACTGGGTCTTCGAGATGGATTCGTCCTGGCTGGACCAGACGGGCCAGGTCAGTCCTCACGATGGGCGCTACGCCCTGAGCTGGCTGGCGTTGACAATCGCAAAAAGTTCGCGCGGCGTCCCGGCTGCAACGGCGTCGTCGTCCAGCTTAATCCCGAACTCTTGCTCGATCCGACTACCGGTCTCGAGCATCGCCACCGAGTCGTAACCGAGATCGGCAAAAGTGGTATCAAGGATGTCGCCATCAAGATTCACCCCTTCGGCGGCACCAGCGCATTCATGCAGGATCCGCCTCAGATCGTCGAGATCGGGCTTGGACATGGTCTCGGCTCCTCTCTAGCTGGTCGGCTCAGTCAGTGGCGCGGACCACTACCGCCGCGTTGTGTCCGCCGCGTCCGCGGGCGAGCACCAGTGCACTCTCGACCCGCTGCACCCTTGGCTCCCCGATGACGAGATCGATTTGCCGGTCATCGGCTGGAGGAACATTGATGGTAGGTGGCACTGTGGCATCCTGGATGGACATCAATGCGGCCGCAAGATCTAGCGACGCGGCACCCGAGTACAGTCGCCCGGTCATTGTCTTAGGGGCGGTTACTGGCACACGACGGCGTCCGAACACCTCACTGATGGCGTCGACCTCAATCCGGTCGAGTAGTGGGACACCGGCAGCATCGGCAAAGACGACATCGATGTCGGCAGGCGCCATTGCCGCATCGGCGAGAGCGAGTTCGATTGCCCGCCGCAGCCCGGGTGGGCGCCCGGTGTCCGAGCGTGGATCGAACGTCGCTCCGTACCCGGCAATCTTCCCATAGGTCCGGACGCCGCGCTGCCGGGCCGAGTCCAGGTCCTCGACTACCAGGATGGCACCGCCTTCGCCTGGCACGTACCCACTGGCCGCAGGGTCAAAAGGTAGATAGGCCCGGTCCGGTTCGTCGACGTGGCTCAGCCGGCCACCGGCAAGCTGAGCCACCCAGCCCCATGGGCAGATCGAGGCGTCAACACCCCCGGTCACGACCAGTGGCACGCCGTTGCGGATTTGCCGCCGCGCATGCGCTACCGCGTCGAGCCCGCCGGCCTGATCGCTGACCAGCACTCCGCTTGGCCCACGCAGTCCGTGACGGATAGAGATCTGTCCAGAGTTGACTGCATAGAACCATGCAAATGACTGGTACGCGCTCACATGCTGCCCGCCCAGATTCCATAGTTTCTGCAGCTCGCGTTGCCCGAACTCGAATCCACCGGATGAACTGGCGGTGATCACAGACATGCCGAACTCCGGGAGTGCACCTGGCTCGACTCGGGCGTCCGCGAGAGCCCAATCGGCGGCGACAAGGGCCAACTGAGTCATACGATCGGTCTGTGGGATAAGCCGGCTGGGCAGATAGTCTGCAGGATCGAATCCTGGAACCTGTCCCGCCAGGCGAGCCGGGTACTGGCTAGGATCGAACCGGGTGATAGGGCCGATTCCGCTGAGTCCCTTGAGCGTTGCCGGCCACCACTGTTCTACCCCGAGTCCATTCGGCGCCGTCACGCCAAGGCCAGTAATGACTGCATGGGTCGTCACAGCACCCTCCTATTTGGCTTGGACAGCACCATCGCACTCTGGAATCCACCGAATCCACTACCGACGGTGAGCACCACGTTGGTGGTGTGCTCGCGAGCGTGCAGTGGCACGTAGTCCAGATCGCATTCTGGGTCCGGCTCATGCAGATTCGCGGTCGGTGGAACTGTGTTGTTCTCCATCGCCAGCACAGATGCAGCAATCTCGATCGACCCGATAGCGCCGAGGGAGTGACCGATCATGGATTTTATGGAGCTCACTGGAGTCCGGTAGGCATGTTGGCCCAGACTACGTTTGAACGCTGCCGTCTCGTGCCGGTCGTTCTGTTTTGTTCCGGACCCATGTGCGTTGATGTAGTCGACCTCGGTCGGGTTGATCTGCGCCTCCCCGAGCGCTACCCGGATCGCCTCGGCCATTTCTCTGCCGTCAGGACGAAGACCGGTCATGTGAAAAGCGTTGCACCGGGAGGCGAATCCGGCGATCTCGGCGTAAACCCGCGCGTAACGCCGTCGCGCGTGCTCAAGCTCCTCTAGCACGAAGACGGCAGCGCCCTCGCCCAGCACAAAGCCGTTGCGGGTCGCGTCGAACGGCCGCGAAGCATGCTCAGGATCCTCGTTGCGCGGAGTGGTTGCCTTGATCGCGTCGAAACACGCGACGGTGATCGGAGAGATGGGTGCGTCGGTAGCACCGGCGATCATCACGTCCGCCGAGCCCTCACGCAGCAGTTCGCGGGCGTAGCCGACGGAGTCCAGTCCGGATGTGCAGCCGGTGGAGATGACGGTCGCCGGGCCCTCCGCGTCCACTGCCCAGGCGACCTCGGCCGCCATAGAACTCGGCACGAAGTGCGAATAGAGATGGGGTACCGCGTGTTCGTGATCGACTAGCCAGGTACTGCCGTCACCGCTGACCGTACGGTACTCCTGTTCCAACCCCATGGTACAGCCGACCGCGCTGCCGATCGCAACTCCATAGCGGTGCGGATCCATGCCCGACAGGTTCAGCCCGCTGTCGGCAACCGCACCACGGGCGGCCACGACCGCGAACTGAGTCGCGCGGTCCATCCGCTGCACCTCGGATGGCTGTAGGCCATGCGACCCGGGGTCGAAATCTACTTCCGCCGCGACCCTCGACCGGAATGGCGACGCGTCGAAGAAGGAGATTGCTCGAGTCGCGGTCCTTCCCTGGCTGAGCAAATCCCAGAATGGCTTTACCCCCACCCCACCTGGGGCCAGGACACCCATCCCGGTGATAACCACCCGACGGCGCATCGAGACGTCTCCGTTCAGCAGACGGTGGCTGGGCCCGACCGCCCACGGTGCGGCAGTGCGGTTAGGTCGAAGATGCCTGACCACGCTATAGCTGTACCGAGAGGAAGACTCGAAGGTGGCTGGTGCTGGGGTGGGTCTGGGGCATAGGGAACCGACGTAGCCTGCGACACCGAGGGTTCGGCAATTGATCGACAACTCGATCTGGCACGACCTGTCAGATCGATCGAGTAGGGCCCGGGACCTGCCGGTACTACAGCCCCAGATCTTAGATTCGGGGGCACTTGAGATCGATAGTTGCACCTGGCGGGAACTCCGTGGCGGTGGATGATCTCCACCACCATCACCGGGTCCGTCCACACTGCTGATCTACCGGAACCACCACTCCGAAGACCAGCGGGAGACGCCCGACGAGTTCGGACGACAGCTGTTCACGGTGCAATGCCACTTAACGTAAGTTGATCATGGTGTTGGGCTGGGGTTTCGTGGCCGTGTTGGTGTCGCGGCGTA
>NZ_JBHMIM010000109.1:0-8454 GCF_048060115.1 Micromonospora sp. LOL_023 | reverse complement strand
AGATCCCACAACCCCTCCGGCGAGACCACCCCACCGGGAAACCGGCACGCCATCCCCACGATCGCGATCGGGTCGTCCTGCGGGTCGACCACCTGGGCCACGGTCGCCGTTCCGGCGACTCCGGATGGGGCGGCCAGGCCGGCGCCACCGTGATGGTCGAGTTCGGTGCCGAGGAAGTTAGCCACCGACCGGCTGTTCGGGTGGTCGAACACCAGGGTCGCCGGCAACCTGATCCCGGTGGCACCTTCGAGCTGGTTACGTAGTTCCAGTGCACTCAGCGAGTCGAAGCCGAGCTCGGCGAAGGCCCGCCGGGGGGCGACCTGCTCCGGTCCGGCGTGTCCCAACACCGTGGCGACGTGACGGCGCACCAGGTCAAGCAGCCGCCGGTCGCGGTCGGCACCGCTGACGTCGGTGAACGGCTCTGGCTGCGAGCGCTGGTCGACGTCGGTGCCGGTACCGGTGGAGGCCAGATCCCGCAACAGCGCCGGCACCCGGTCAGTACGGGCTGCCAGCGCGCGCTGGTCGACACGCACCGGCAGCACGAGCGCGGTGTCGGCGGCAAAGGACGCGTCGGCCAACGCCAGTGCGTCGTCGACCGGCAGCGCCGGCAGCCCGAGCCGGGTCATCCGGCGGCGGTCGGTCTCGGTGAGCGCGGCGCCCATACCGGTGGCGGTGTCCCACAGGCCCCAGGCAAGGCTGACCGCCGGAAGATTCTCGGATCGGCGGTGCGCGGCGAGCGCGTCCAGGAAGACGTTCGCCGTGGCGTAGCCGCCCTGACCAGCGGCCAGCAGTGTGCCGGCCGCCGACGAGAACAGCACGAACGCGGCAAGCGGCAACTCCCGGGTCAACTCGTGCAGGTGCCAGGCTCCGTCGACCTTTGCCGCGAGCATGGACTCCATTTGTTGACCGGTGACGGTCTCCAGCGTGCCGGCTTCGGCGACACCGGCAGCGTGCACCACCGCCGTCAACGGATGAGCAGCATCGATCCCCGCCAACACCCCCGCAACCGCACCCCGGTCCGCCACATCACACCCGACAACCCGAACCCGCGCCCCCAACCCCGACAACTCAGCACACAACTCCCCCACACCCGGCGCGCCCGACCCACGCCGACCCACCAACACCAGATGCCGCACCCCGTGCACCCGCACCAGATGCCGCGCCACCAGACCACCCAGACCACCCGTACCACCAGTGATCAGCACCGTGCCGTCGCTGGCGAAGTCCGCTGACGCGGCCGGAGGCGTGGGAACCAGTCGGGGGGACAGTACGCGGCCGCCCCGTACGGCCAGTTCCGGCTCGTCGGTAGCGATGGCCTGGCGCAGCGTCGCGCCGTCGACGACTCCGTCCACGTCGATCAACTGGATCGACCCGGGGTGCTCGGCCTGCGCGGCGCGTAACAGCCCGTACAGCGAAGCGACAGCCAGATCACCGACCCCCTCTCCGGTGGTGGTTGGTACCGCAGCGGTGGTCAGCACCACCAGGCGGGTCGTGGCCAGCCGGGGTTCGGTCAACCACCGACGCAGAACGGTGAGCAACCCGGTGACGTTGGAGCGCAGCCGTGGCAGCAGCGCGCCACCCGACGCCGCGGTGAGCGTCTCGACGCGTACGCACACGATCGACGGTGCCACCACACCCGGGACGCCGCCGGCAGCGTCCACGGCGCCCATGTCGCCGGCGGCGACGTCAACCAGCAGACCGTCCAGATCGGGGTGCACGTGTCCGCCCAGGTCAAGGTCGACGCCGATCGCGTCCACCCGCTCAGGCAGTGGCTTCGCACAGTGGCCGACCGCGGCCGGCCGCCAGCCGACCGTGAACAGCGCGTCCCCCACCGCCGGGTGTCTCACCGCCAACTGGTCACGGGACACCGGCCTGGCGACGATGGACCGCACCGACGCGACCGGGCGGTCGTCGGTGTCGGTGACGACAAGTTTCGTCTCGACGTCACCGCGCAGCCTGGTAAGCCGGACCCGGACCGCCCGGACGCCGGCCGCCGCGAGCTGGAAGTCCGACCAGGTGAACGGCAGCAGCGCCACATCCTGGTCGTCGTCGACGAACAGCCCGACGTGCAACGCGGCGTCCAGCAGAGCCGGATGCATGCCGTACCCAGCGACGACTGCCGCTTCCGGCAGGGAGACCTCGGCGAAGAGCTCGTCGCCGCGTCGCCAGGCGGCGGTGAGGCCGCGGAACGCCGGACCGTACCGGTAGCCCCGGCGAGCGAGCCGGTCGTACGTCCCGGTCACCGGCAGCGCGGTAGCACCCGGCGGCGGCCACTCCGGTTGGTCGTGTTCG
Organism: Micromonospora sp. LOL_023; assembly: GCF_048060115.1. NCBI lineage: Bacteria > Bacillati > Actinomycetota > Actinomycetes > Micromonosporales > Micromonosporaceae > Micromonospora > Micromonospora sp. LOL_023. The sequence continues at coordinate 6,162 of NZ_JBHMIM010000109.1, read as the reverse complement.
GTGGCCCGGGTCTCGCCGGCCAGGACCGGCGCAGACGGGTCCGACGTGGAGCGCTCCGACACGGACGGCACCGGCTCGGATGGGTCGACACCGGCCGCGACCCGGGCAGCCGCCGGGGCGAGCGAGCCGACGGCGTGGCGGGTCCAGACATCGGTACCGTCGAGCCGGGAGAAGATCTGCACCGACCGGATTCCGCTGTGGTCCGCCGACCCCACAAGCACCTGCAGCGCGGCACCACTGGCGGCGGGTAGCACCAGCGGCGACTGCAGCGCGAGCTCCCGCACCAGGCCGCAACCCACGTGCTCACCGGCCCGGTGGGCCAGTTCGACGTACGCGCTGCCGGGGACCAGGAGGGCACCGAGCACCTCGTGGTCGACCAGCCAGGGCTGCCGGGTCGACGAAAGCCGTCCGGACAGGACGGTGCTGTCGGCGCCCGGCGCGGGTACCGCGACCGACAGCAACGGGTGCGCCAGCGGGGTCAATCCGAGCGACTCGACGTCGGCCGGGGTGGTGTCGTGGGGTGGCAGCCAGAAACGCTGATGCTGGAACGGGTACGTGGGCAGCGGCACCACTGCGCGCCGGTCCGCGCCAAGCACCGCCGACCAGTCCACCGGGCATCCGTTGACATAGGATCGGGCGAGTGCGCCGAGCAGTTCCTCAGCCTCGGGCCGTGCTCGGCGCATCGTCGCGGCGAACGTCTGCCCGGTCGGCTCGACACAGCGCATCGCCAGCGGCGCCAGCACCGCGTCGGGTCCGACCTCGATGAAGGTGGTGGCACCAGCTTCGATCAGTGCCCCGACGGCGTCGCGGAAACGCACCGTGCCCCGCACCTGGCGTACCCAGTACCCGGCGTTGCCCAGCACCGACGCGTCGGCCAACGCTCCGGTCGCCGTGGAGACCAGGGCGATGTCCGGCTCGGCGTAGTCGAGCGCGTCGGCGGTTCGCGCGAACGCGGGCAGCATCGGCTCCATCAACGGCGAGTGGAACGCGTGCGACACCGACAGCCGGATCGTCCGGTGTCCGAGCCGCTCGCACCGGGCCGCCGTGGCCAGTACGGCGGACTCCTGCCCGGAGACCACCACCGACGCCGGCCCGTTGACGGCGGCCAGCGCCGCGCCGTCGGCCAGCAGGGGCTCCACCTGCTCGGCGGCGGCCGACACAGCGACCATCGCCCCGCCGGCAGGCAGTGCCTGCATCAGCCGCCCACGGGCCGCCACCAGGCGACACGCGTCAGGCAGCGACAGTACGCCGGCAACCTGCGCGGCGGCGATCTCACCGATCGAGTGTCCGCAGACAAAGTCCGCCCGTACGCCCCAGGCGGCGAGGAGCCGGTAGAGGCTCACCTCGATGGCGAAGACCGCTGCCTGGGTGTACGCCGTCTGGTCAAGCAGGGTAGCTTCGCCGCTGCCCGGCTCGGCCCACATGACGGAGCGCAACGGCCGGTCGAGTTGGGGGTCGAGCAGTCGGCAGATCTCGTCCAGGGCGGCGGCGAACGGCGCGTACCGCTGGTACAGCTCGCGGCCAGCGCCGAGGCGCTGCGAACCCTGTCCGGTGAACAGCAACGCGATGCCGCCTGCGGTGTTCTCGCCCTGCCAGACGCCAGGGCCGCTGCGGCCGCCAGCCAGCCGGCGCAGGCCGTCGACGAGGTCGGCACGGCTGGTGACGACGAGCGCCGCCCGGTGGTCCATCGCGGAACGCGCGGCGGCCAGGGTGGCGGCGACTGCGGTCGGTGACTCCTGCGGCACGGCGTCGAACCGGTCGATCAGCCGCGCCGCCAGATCCCGCACCGCCTGCGCCGACCGGGCCGACAGCGGCACCGGGACCGGTCCGTCGGCCGGGCAGTCCGCGCCCGGCGCCGGATCCGGGTCGCCTTCCTCGATCACCACGTGGGCGTTGGTGCCGCTGATACCGAAGGAGGAGACCGCCGCACGGCGCGGCCGATCGTCGGAAGGCCAGTCCTGTGCCTCGGTGAGCAGCTGGACGGGCCCGGTAGACCAGTCCACCTGCCGGCTGGGGCGGTCGACATGCAGGGTCCGGGGAAGTGTCCGGTGGCGCATCGACTCGACCATCTTGATGACGCCCCCGACCCCGGCGGCGGCCTGTGTGTGGCCGATGTTCGACTTCAGAGAGCCGAGCCACAGCGGCCGTTGTCGGCCGCGGCCGTACGTGCTGAGCAGCGCATGGGCTTCGATCGGGTCGCCGAGGGTGGTGCCGGTACCATGCGCCTCGACCACGTCGACGTCGTCGGGGCACAGACCAGCGCTGTCCAGCGCCTGGTGGATGACGCGCTGCTGAGCACTTCCGTTCGGCGCGGTCAACGCGCTGCTGGCCCCGTCGGAGTTGACCGCGCTGCCACGCACCACTGCGAGGACCCGGTGGCCGTTACGGCGGGCCTCGGAGAGCCGCTCGACGACCAACACCCCGACGCCTTCGGCCCATCCGGTGCCGTCGGCGTCATCGGAGAACGACTTGCACCGGCCGTCGGGCGCCAGCCCGCGCTGCCGGCTGAACTCGATGAACGTCTCCGGCGTCGCCATCACAGTGACACCGCCCACCAGGGCGAGCGGGCACTCGCCCCGACGTACCGACTGGATTGCCCAGTGCAGCGCGACCAGTGAGGACGAGCAGGCCGTGTCGACGGTGACGGCCGGCCCTTCCAACCCCAGCGTGTACGCGATCCGGCCGCTGATGAGGCTCCCGTCGCTGCCGCCGGTGCCGTAGTCGTGGTACATCACGCCGGCGAAGACACCGGTGCGGCCGCCCCGCAACGAGCGGGGATCGATGCCGGCGTTCTCCAGAGCTTCCCAGGACACCTCGAGCAACTGCCGCTGCTGGGGGTCCATCGCGGTGGCTTCGCGGGGGCTGATGCCGAAGAAGTCGGCGTCGAAGCCGGCGGCGTCGTACAGGAATCCGCCCGAGCGGGTGTAGCTACGCCCTGGCTTGCCGGGCTCGGGGTGGTACAGCGAATCGACGTCCCAGCCCCGGTCGGCGGGGAACGGGCCGATCGCGTCCCGCCCGGCGGCGACCAGGTCCCACAGCTGTGCGGACGAGCCGATGCCACCCGGGTAGCGGCAGCCCATGCCGACGAGGGCCACCGGCTCGGCGGCGGCGGCCGTGATCGCCTCGTTCTCCCGGCGTAGCCGATCGTTGTCCAGCATAGACTTGCGGAGAGCCTCGACGATCTCTGCGACAGATGCTTCCACGGTGCCTCAGCCCTTCGAGTTGCCGGCGTCGCCCCGACCGAGTGCGGCGCGTACCAGGTCGTCCACATTCATGGCCCGGATCGATGCGGCGTCGATCACGGATCCCTCGGCCGCATCGCGGCTGGTGCCGTGTGGTGCACCGCCGTTGTCGATGCCGTTGCCGTTGCCGGCCGGACCGCCGGTGCCCGACGCGGCCGCGGTGCCGGCGAGCGCGAGTAGCGTGTCGAGAATCCCTGCCTGACGGATCGCGGCGAGCGGGACCGCCGCCAGGGCCGCCCGTAGCCGTTCCTCGTCCGGGTCCGGACCGTAGGCGGGCTCGGGCTCGGCACCGAACAACTCGGTGCGCAGGTACGCCGCGAGCAGGTTCGCGGTCGGCTGGTCGAACACCAGCGTAGCCGGCAGCCGTTGCCCCGTGGCCGACGCAAGCCGGTTACGAAGCTCAAGCGCGGCCAACGAGTCCAGTCCCAGGTCGAGGAACCCCTTGTCCGGGTCGACGGTGCGCGGGTCGGATCGGCCGAGAACGGCGACGACGTGGGAACGAACCAGGTCGAGCATGGTCCGCTCCCGGTCGGCGGCGCCCATCGCCGCCAGTCGCTGCCGCAGAGACACGTCGGCTGCGGCGACCGGGGCCGGCCGGGCGGCCGAACCGGCCAGATCCCGCAACACCACCGGAACGTCGGCGGGACGGGCCCGTACGGCGGCGGTGTCCAACTGCACGGCGACCGCCACCGGTCGGTCGGCAGCGACCGCGCGGTCCAGCAGTGCGAGCCCGTCGGCGGGGACGATCGCGGTGACGCCGAGTCGACGCAGCCGCTCGACGTCGCCTGCGGCCAGTTGGCTGGTCATCGCGCTTCTAGCCAGTTCGTGATCGTCCGACCACAGTCCCCAGGCGACCGAGACGGCGGGCAGTCCCTGGGACCGGCGCAGCCGAGCAAGCGCGTCGAGGAACACGTTGGCTGCCGCGTAGCTGCCCTGGCCGCCACCGTCCAGCACGCCCGAGGCCGAGGAGAACAACACGAACGCCGCTAGGTCCCGGTCCGCGGTGAGTTCGTGCAGGTGCCACGCGGCATCGGCCTTGGGGCGGAGAACAGCGTCGATCCGGTGCGGGGTGAGGCCCGTGACGACCCCGTCGTCGAGCACGCCGGCGGTGTGCACCACAGCCGTCAACGGGTGCGCGGCCGGAATCTGAGCGAGCAGGTCGGCCAACTCATCGCGGTCGGCGACGTCGCAGGCCACCACCGACACCTCTGCGCCGAGCTCGGTGAGCATCGTGACCAGACGGTTCGCTGCGGGTGCCTGCCGGCCACGGCGGCTGGTCAGCAGCAGGCGACGCACGCCGTGCCAGGTGACCAGGTGACGTGCGACCAGCGCGCCGAGGGCTCCGGTGCCACCGGTGATCAGGACCGTGCCGTGCCTCGGCCAGACCGCGGCCGCATCGCCCGCCTCGACCGGTACCAGCCTCGGTACCCGCAGCTCACCGTCGCGTACCAACAACTCGGGTTCGTCGGACGGCAGGGCCGGCAGCTCACCCGAGTCGCTGTCGACCAGGACGAGCTGGCCCGGATTTTCCACCTGCGCGGCCCGGACCAGGCCCCACACCGGCGCCTGGGCCAGGTCGGTGACCGGGTCAACGGCCCCCTGGGTGAGTACCACCAGCCTGGCCGTTGCGAAGCGCTCGTCGGTCAGCCACCGCTGGACCGTGGCGAGTGTCCGGTGGGTCACCGCACGGACCCGCTGCGGTACGGCGCCGTCGTCGGCCGCGCGGCAGGTCAGCACGACAAGATCCGGTGCCGGTTCACCGGCGTCGATCGCCGCCGCGAGGGCGTCCAGGTCAGGATGGTCGGCACCGAGCACCACCCGCCGACCACCATCACCGGTCGCGGGCGGATCACAACCCCGCCACGTCAGGTCGTACAGTGGCTCGCCGCCGTGGGTGAGTTGCTCCGACGTCAAGGGCCGGGCCGTCAGCGCCCCCACCGCCGCCACCGGCTGACCGGCCAGGTCAGTGAGGTCCAGCGCCACGACGCCGGCCGGCTGCAGGGCACGGGCGTGTACCCGCACCGCGCCCGCTCCGGCGGCGTGCACCGCCACATCGGTCCAGGCGAACGGCACCCGGGTCTGGATGATCGCCCGGGGTCCGCCCTCGACCAGGAAGTCTGCGGCCTGCACGGCGGCGTCCAGTAGCGCCGGATGCAGCCCGAACGCCCCGGCGTCCGCGCTGTCTGGCAGCACGACCTCGGCAAAGACCTCGGTGTCGCGCCGCCAGAGTGCGCGCAGTCCCCGGAACGTGGGACCGAATCCGTACCCCAGGGAGGCGAAGTCGTCGTACACGGTGTCGAGATCGACCGGTCTGGCACCGGCCGGCGGCCACTGGTCGGGTGCGGTCGCCGTGAGCGGGGCGTCCGGGGCGAGGGTTCCGGTGGCGTGCCTGGTCCACCCGTCGGACGTTTCGGGCCGCTGCGGACGGGAGTACACCGACACCGGCCGGCGACCGGTGTCGTCGGCCGCACCTAGCACGACCCGCAGGGCCAGGGCCGCGCCGTCGGCCACCACCAGCGGTGCCAGCTGGGTGAGTTCCTCCAGGCACGAGCAGCCGACCTGGTCGCCGGCTCGGGTGACGAGTTCGACGAAGGCGGTGCCGGGCAGCAGCACCCTGCCGAGCACCCGATGGTCGGCCAGCCAGGGCTGGCCGGCAACGGAGATCCGTCCGGTCAGCGTCAGCCCGCCGGTGTCGGGCATCGCCACCACGGCCGACAACAGCGGATGGTTCAGCGGTTCCAGCCCGGCAGCACCGAAATCGCTCGTGCCGGGGCCGTCCTCCAACCACAGCCGCTGGTGGTCGAAGTGGTGCGTCGGCGGCTCCACCCCCCAACCCACCGCAACATCCCCCGGCGCCTCCTCCACGATCACGTGCGCGTTCGTCCCACTCAACCCGAACGACGACACCCCCGCCCGACGC
>NZ_JBHMIM010000108.1:0-8495 GCF_048060115.1 Micromonospora sp. LOL_023 | reverse complement strand
GAACCGAACGATAGAAGCGTCAGAACTCCTATCCTTCCAGTTCAGAGGGCACTTTCTACATCCGGGGTCCTACCGGTCCAACTTCATCGGTGGATCGAGGCTGAGTGCGGTGCGGCGCAGGCCAAGGGCGGCGTTGCCTACCGCCTGTCCTTGGCGTACCGTTGCGCGGCTTCGAGAACCGCGACACTGCCGGCACCGAGCTCCCGCCGGGCGAATTCCCGTGCCTGATCCAGTCCGGCGCCTGCACCCAGCACCCTGGCAATTCCCTGCTCGTCGAAGACCACGGTATGCCGGGCAGTGACCGTGACCTTTCCGTCGTGTTCTTCCACCACCCATTCACCGGTGTGCACGGTGGCAAGCGGTGGCACCGTGAGATGACGATAGGCTATCTTCGATGGGATCAGGCATACCCGAACGAGTTCGGAAGCGTGCACCCCGTGGCCGGTGGCGACCTCTGTGCGTACCGCCTGGACGCCATCCGTGTCACGGGTCACCTCGACGGCGACCATGTCCGCTACGCTGCCGACCCAGTACCGCGGGTCCCGCAGAAACTCGTAGACCTCAGATCTGGTGCCATCGAACGTGGCGGTGTCGGTGAAAGTCAGCAGCCGGTCTCGCCGCCCGGCAGCCATCTCGGCGGCAACTTGGAATGCTGCGAGTTCATCACTGCTCAGCCGGTCCAGGACCGCCGCGATCCAATCCAAGTTCGAGGGGTCGTCGTCGACCGCGCGGTAGTCGTGCACCAGCCGGACCAGGCACTCTTCGGCCGAGACCGCTTCGATGATCCATTCCCCACCCATGTCCGCCACTGGCGGATGTGCACTTTCCTGGCGGTATTCGACCCGGAGCAGTTGCGGGTTCAGGCGACGTATCGCAACCCAGTGATTGAAGGTCCCGTCGGTGGTGGTCCAGATTCTGATCCGGTCAGTGGACGCGGTGCCTTCCACCCGCTCCGCGTGTACGGTGGTCGGGTAGATCCAGGACCAGTTCGATACATCGGCGATCAATCGGTAGGCTGCCTTGGCCGGTGCTCGTACCGTGGCCTCATGCAGAGTCTCGCGTCGGGTGCTGGAGTGCATTGCCGGTCTCTCCGCTCGAATCGGATGAAGTGGCGCTGGCTGACGCAGGCCTCCGCCGACAGGGTCAGGTGGCGGCGGCGCCTGGGCTGGCGGTACCCCGGAGCAACTGCTCGCCATACGCGACACCAGCGGTGTCCAGCCGCAGGGCCGCGTGGCTCGCGAGGAAATGCAGATCCCGCCAGAACCGCTCTAGCGGCTCGCCGATGAATTGTCCACTCGTCCCTGCGGCTCGGGACAGTCGCTGTGCCGCGCCCACCAGGTACTCGACGGCCAACGCGCAGTCCATGGGATTACGGGCCGCCTCGGTGGCCGTCACGGTCTCCTGGTCGGCGGTCCGTGCTGCTCGCTCTAGCAGCAACGCGGCCGCGTCCGCGTCACCTGTTGCCCGGGCCAGCTCGGTCTCGGCCGCCGCGAGCCGGCCGCCGGTCGGCTCGCTGCGGCCGATCCGCGTCGACCAGGCGGCCAGCGCGCCGCGGGCGGCACCCAGTGCAGGAGCGGCGAAGAGCACGCCGCTCGCGATCCGTAGCGGGACGGTATGGCAACGTGCGGTCGAGTTCACGGCGTGGCCTCGCTGCATTTCCTCCCGCAGAAATGCTCGGTGGTACGGCACGAAGACGTCATCGAGCACGAGCGTCTTGCTGCCGGTGCCTCGCATACCCGTGGGGAACCAGTCGTCCACCGCCTGGTAATCCGAGCGGGGCACAAGAAAGTACTGGACCGGTTGACCGGCCTGTGGCCCAGGACCGCACAGCAGCGCCCAGTCGGAAAAGTCCGCCCCGCTGTTGTACCGCCAAAATCCAGTAAGCCTGATCCCGCCCCGGGCAGCTGTCACGGTCCCGCCCGGGTTGAGTCCCGCGACGACCAGCTTGTCGGGACCGTCTGCCCACAGTTCCTCCTGACCTTCCGTCGGAAGATAGGCGCCTAGGCGCCCAGCGCCGGCCGCGAGTGAGCTGCACCAAGCGGTGGAGGTGCAGGCGGATCCGACAATCGCGATGGCAGGTAGGAGCTCGCTGAAGTGCCCCGCGTTCCCTCCGTACCGGGTAGGGACGAAGTGCCGGCAGAAACCTGCCGAGATCAGCGCCTCCACGGTCTGTGGACTCAACGTCCGGTTCGTGTCGGCGTCGTCCGCTTGCGAGCCGGCGACCTCGGCTACGCGCACAGCGGACTCGCTGAGCGCAGTGCGGGGCAGCACCTCACTCGCCATGTCAGCCCTCTCCAGCCCGTGGCCGGCCAGCACCGGCCCGATAAGCAAGAGGCTTACCGTCAACTCTCGTGGGGGACTCGAGATGTGCTGAATCCCGACCGAGTCATCCCGGTCGCTGCGGCTGACTGAGGGGTCGAGTTTCCGGCCTACCTCGAGCGGTTGTGGAGCGACGGCGGTCAACCTGGCGGCATGGACGGATACGACGCCACCACCTACGGGGACGGCATAGCCGAGATGTACGACAAGTGGATCAGCGCGGGTAGCCAGGACGCCCAGCTGGACGCAGCAGTGAGCTTCCTCGCTGGACACGCCCGCGCTGGGCGCGCGCTGGAGCTGGGCATCGGAACCGGCCGGATTGCGCTGCCCCTGGCAGAGCGGGGCATCAAGGTGCACGGGATCGAGGCATCCGAACGGATGGTGGAGAAGCTGCGGGAAAAGCCGGGTGCCGAGGATCTGCCGGTCACGGTGGGGGACTTCGCCGACGTCGCGGCCCCGGGTCCATTTGATCTGGTCTTCGTGGTCACCAACACCCTGTTCAACCTGACGACTCAGGAGGATCAGCTGCGCTGCCTGCAGAATTCCGCCCAGCAGCTCTCCCCGGGAGGGGTGCTGGTGGTGGAGGCACTCGTACCGGACGTGACGCGGTTCGACCGTGACCAACGGGTGCAGGTTGGCCAGATTGAGGTGGGACGGGTGCGGCTGGACGTCTCCCGGCATGATCGTGTGAGTCAGACGGTGACCTCACAACATCTTGTGGTCGACGCCGAAGGAACCCGGCTGTACCCCGTCCAGACTCGTTATGTCTGGCCCGCTGAGCTCGATCTCATGTGTCGGTTGGCCGGGCTGTTCCGGATCGCTAGGACCGGAGGCTGGCAGGGCGAGCCGTTCTCGGCAGCCAGTCCCAGGCATGTCTCGGTGTACGGCCGGTCAGCTTCAGCTTCGTAGCCCAACGAAGACCGCGCCTGCTGCGCGGCTGCGGCCACGGCGACAGATGGTGTGCCCGAACCGGATCAATCTGAAGTGGATTGTCGACGGCGACGAGACGGGTCGGCGCCGCCCAGGTATCCGAAGAGAAGATTGCGCCCAGCCCGTCTGGCCGCCGTCCCCTGCACGGCCGGTGGACCAGGCGCGGCGGGCGGATCCCGTTGCGGCTGGTCCACCAGAGCGTCTGTTGTCAGGACGACTTGATGGAGTACTCGCGGATCGAGTCAGCGACGTAGTCGATCATCTCGTCGGTCAGGGCCGGGTACACGCCGACCCAGAATGTGTGTTCGGTGATGATGTCGCTGTTGGTCAGTGGCTCGGCGACTCGGTAGGTTCGGTCCTGGTAGGCGGGATGCCGAACAAGGTTGCCACCGAAGAATCGTCGGGTCGAGATCCGCCTGTCCTCCAAGAAGCTGATCAGACCCTTGCGGGTGTACGCGGCGTCGCGCAGGACGGTGATGACGAATCCGAACCAGCTGGGGTCGCTGCCCGGGGTGGGTTCCGGCAGAAGCAGCCCTGGTACGCCGTCCAGTGCCTCTCGAAGCCGTCGCCAGTTGCGCCGGCGAGCAGCTCCGAATGGCTCAAGTTTTCCTAGTTGGCTCAAGCCGAGCGCTGCCTGTAGGTCGGTCGACTTCAGATTGTATCCAAGATGCGAGAAGATGTATTTGTGGTCGTATCCGTGGGGGAGAGTGCCGATCTGGTGATCGAAGCGTTTGAAACAGCGGTTGTCCTCTCCCGGCTCGCACCAGCAGTCGCGTCCCCAGTCCCGCATGGACTCGATGATCCGGGCCAGCGCCAAGTTGTCCGTGACGACGCATCCGCCCTCGCCCATCGTCAGGTGGTGTGCTGGATAGAAGCTGACTGTGGCGGCGTCTCCGAACGATCCGGTGATCCGGCCCTGATATGTCGAGCCCACCGCGTCACAGTTGTCCTCGATCAGAAACAGGTCGTGCTCGTCGGCCAGAGCCGCTACCTCTTCGACCGCAAACGGGTTGCCCAGCGAGTGCGCCAACATGATTGCCCGGGTACGGGGCCCGATCGCGTCCGCGACTCGCTGCGGCGTCGTGTTGTAGGTGGCGAGCTCTACGTCGACGAAAACCGGTACCAGATTATTGTGGATTATCGGATTGACGGTGGTCGGAAAACCTGCGGCGACGGTTATTACCTCGTCGCCCGGACGCAGGCGCAGATCTTCGAGCTGCGGTGAGGTGAAAGCGCTCAGCGCGAGCAGGTTGGCAGAAGAACCAGAGTTCGTCAGATGGGCTTTGCGAACTCCGAAGAGCCGTGCGAACTCCCGCTCGAACGTGCGGGACGCGGTGCCGGCCGCGATGCGCAGGTCGAGTGCCGCCTCGACCAGTGCCACCCGGTCGTCGTCATCGAGTACGGCACCGGAGACCCATAGCGGAGTAACACCCGGCGTAAAGTCATTTTCGCGTTGTGTGGCGCTGTGATAGCGTCTGGTCAGTTCTTGAATTTGCCGCCGCAGGCCCGATAAACTGCTGTCACTTCGCGTCACGGAGTCGCCTTCCTTCCGGCCGTCCGGCCTACGAGATAGCCCGAGGTGGTGCCACTTTGGGCCTGTCGGATCGAATCAATCAGCATCGCCTGGTCGCTGATTGCGCATTCCTTCACATCTGTACCTCCATCGCCACGCACCGCCGCCAGGAATGCCTGCAAAGAGCCCGAGTACTGGTCGTGAGCCGGCAGCAGGACATGCGTGTGACGGTCCTGCCAGTCCGTGCGGACCTCAGGCCGGTGTTCCGCAGGTGGGGTGAAGACGTGGTCGACCGAAATTCGACCGGTGCTGCCGAGAAACTGGTACGACGAGACGTATCGGTGGTTGATCCCGAATGTGAGCTGCGCGGTGACACCATCCGGGTGCCGTAGTAGCGCGGCGCCACCGAGATCCACGCCGAGCGCATCCGAGAAGCGCCGGCTGGCACCCACGACGGTCAGGTCGCGGCCGAGGAAGAGCTGCGCGGCCCGCACCGGGTAGCCAGCCACGTCGAGCAGGGCGCCGCCCCCCAACTCGGGCTGCAATCGCAGGTCGCCGGGAGGCCGTGTGGGGATCGTGAAGGTCGCCGAGAACGCCTGCAACTCGCCGATGGCGCCGGCGGTGAGCATCCGGCGGACCGCCGCGTGCTGCGTGTGATGGACGAACATGTAGTTCTCCATGAGCACCAGTCCGGATCTACGCGCTGTCCCGACCAGGTCCACCGTCTGCTCATGGGATGTCGTCAGCGGCTTCTCAGATAGCACGTGTTTACCGTGTTCCAAGGCTTTTCGGATCCACTCGGCGTGCATCGCCGGAGGTAGCGGTAGGTAAACCGCGTCCACATCGGTGCGACGCAGCAACTCGTCGTAGCCCGCCACGGGCTCCCCGCCGAACCGACGAGCAATCGTGACGGCTCGGGACCGTCGGCGACTCGCGACAGCGGTCAACTGCGTACCGGGAAGGCCGGCGAGCGCTGGCAGGATTCGTCGAACCGCAATGTCGGCGCAGCCGATCAGACCGACCCGAACTGTTCCGGATGCTGCTGAGAGCACTTCGCTCATCAGCCCACCACCTGGGTGAACGTGCGTCGTACGAAGACCAGCGGCGTGCCGGGCACGGTGTCTGCGGTCAGTACTTCACCGACGATGATGACATGATCGCCGGCTTGGTGCTGGTCGTGCACCCGGCATTGGACTACGGTAAGTGCATCCTCGGCGACTGGGAGCCCGAGTTCTGTGCTACGGAAGCCGCCTGAGGCGAACTTGTCTGCGCTTCTATCGGCGAACTGGCGGGCTAACATGGCGTGCTGTGGCCTTAGCACGCTGACAGCGAAGGTCTTGCAGCGGGTGAAGATGGGAAAACAGTTGGCTGACTTCGCCACGCAGAACGAGACCAGCGGTGGGTGCAGAGATACGGAGCAGAACGAGCTCGCCGTCAAGCCGTACGCGATACCTTTATTGTCGAGGGTGGTGATGATGGCTACTCCTGTCGGGAAGCTGGCCATTGCATCACGGAATGCCGCGCGTGATATCGATTCTATTCCGGAATCTGCGATGTCGGTGGCCGTTCTCAACTGCTCGCTCACCGGGTCGCTCCATCTCCTGGGCTGTGTGTGAGCACGACACTCAGTGGTTCGCATTTGCTTCTAGGGACTTGCGCAGTTGGGTCACCACGTGGTGTATGTCCGCCTGGTCCAGGCCTTGGTGCAACGGCAGGCAGAGCGTCTCTTCGGCGGATTGGTCGGAGCCTGGTAGAACTGATGTTGATCCGTACGCCGGAACTCGGTGTAGTGGGGGGTATCGGAACGTGGTGTAGATGTCGTTGCGATACAAGTCTGCAGCGACCTTGTCTCGAATAGCGGCGTCCATCTGGATCCAGAAGAAGTAGTAGGACGTTCGATGTCCGGCCGGTAGTGGTGGGGGCAGCCGCAGGGCAGGCATGCCGACCAACTCGCGTCGGTAGTACTCGGTCACCTGTCGGCGCTTGGTGACAAATTCCGGCAGCCTGCTCAACTGCACCAGTCCGATCGCTGCGGTCAGGTCGTTGCCGATCACTCGACGCGCAAATTCCCGCACATCCAGTTCCCACCACCGGTGTGACACCTGTGCCTTGGTGAATCCGTTTGCCTGTTGCAGGCCATGATATGAGAGCCGCCGGGCTCGATCGGCTACGCTCCGATCGCGTGCGTACAGCATGCCCCCGTCGCCGGTGACCAATACCTTCATTGCGTCGAAGCTCCACGTTGCAATGTCGCCGAAGGTGCCGCAGGCCCGACCAGCTACGCGTGAATCGACAGCGCACGCGGCGTCCTCCACCAGTGATATGCCCTGTTTGCGGCAGTACTCAGCGATCCTGGCCACGTCTCCCGGATAGCCGCCGTAGTGGAGCAGCACCACGGCCCGGGTTCGATCGGTGACCGCCGCCGCGACGTCTTCCAGGCTCGGATTCAGTGTGTGCGGGTCAACGTCGCAGAAGATTGGCGTAGCGCCACAGGAGGCGACGGCGTTGGCAGCCGCCACGAAGGAAATCGACGGGAGTACGACCTCGTCGCCCATGCCCAGCTCAAGCAACTCCGTCGCGAGGAACAGGCCCGCGGTGCACGAGTTGATGTACAGGACGTTCTCCGGATCAACGCCGAGGTGTGCGGCAAACGCCTCCTCGAACTGTCGAGTACGAGGCCCGCTCCCGAGCCAGCTACTGTTGAATACCTCGGCCACGGCGGCGAGCTCCTGCTCGCCCAGCGTGGGCTGGAAGACGTTGATCACGAATCCTCCGTAGGTGCGGGCTGCGGATTTCGGGACGCCCGTCAGAACCCGGTCAGGAAACCCGCAGTCATGGCTTGGACGAGGGTTGGTGCCGAGGCGTCCTTGTCCGAGATCACCGGCGGCTCGGTAAGGTCCCACGGCAGGGCGAGTTCGGGATCCAACGGGTTGACTTCGAACTGGGTACCAGGTACGTGTGGCATGGAGAGCAGGTAGCAGACGCATGAGTCGTCGGTCAGCGCGCGGAACCCATGTCCCATGCCGTCTGGCACGAGTACGGCGTTGCCGTTTTCTGCGGTCAACAGGTTGCGGACGTGCTGGCGGAAGGTTGGTGAATTTGGCCGGAGGTCCACCACTATGTCGAGCAGAGCACCTCGGACGCAGGTCACGTACTTTGCTTGGCCCGGTGGTTGCCGAACACCGTGTAGACCTCGAATGGTGTTGCGTCGGGAGGTCGAGTAGTTGACCTGAGCGACTGAGAACTGCTGCCCTGTTGCCTTTTGCAGGAGGTCGGTGCGGAACCCCTCATGGAAGGAGCCTCGCACATCCTGCAACTGCTTCGGTGACACCAGGTACGTCCCTGGGAGTACCAACTGATGGATCTCCACGGCAACACTCGCCTCCCACCTCTCCTCGCGATTCGATGGTGGGATGCCTGGCTCGGCCTTGAGTAGGAAAGCACTCGAGAAGCGGATGTGGGATGCTGTGCCCGCGCAACCGATGCTGGGTGTCGCAGATGTTCGGCCTGCTGCCTGGGCTTTGATCTGGTCGAACCGATGCACCAGACGCGGTGAATCCCGCCCTCGGCGATGCGTTCACGATGGTCGACGCGAGGCTGGCGCGTGGACGCAATGCCGCTTAGCGTAAGTTGATCATGGTGTTGGGCTGGGGTTTCGTGGTCGTGTTGGTGTCGCGGCGTAGGTCCGGGGTGCGGGGCGTTACGGTCTGCGGGTGGTCGCGGATGCGGATGT
>NZ_JBHMIM010000107.1:0-8848 GCF_048060115.1 Micromonospora sp. LOL_023 | reverse complement strand
CGATCCGCGTCCCGCCCCTGCCCGTACGTCGCCAACAACGCCTGCGCCTCGATCGGATCCCCCAACCGCGTGCCCGTACCGTGCGCCTCCACCACGTCCACGTCCGCCGTCGACAACCCGGCCGCCGTCAACGCCTGCCGGATCACCCGCTGCTGCGCCAGCCCGTTCGGCGCGGTCAGGCCGTTGGAGGCACCGTCCTGGTTGACCGCCGATCCCCGGATGACGGCCAGAACGGGGTGCCCGTTGCGCTGGGCGTCGGAGAGCCGTTCCAGCAGCAGGACGCCGGCACCCTCGGCCCAACCGGTGCCGTCGGCGTCGTCGGAGAACGGTTTGCACCGCCCGTCCGACGCCAGACCACGTTGCCGGCTGAAGGCGACGAACGGGCCCGGAGTCGCCATCACCATCACGCCACCGGCGAGCGCCATCGAGCATTCCCGCTGCCGCAGGGCCTGCGCGGCGACGTGCAGCGCCACCAGCGACGACGAGCAGGCGGTGTCGATGGTCAACGCCGGGCCGGCCAGGCCGAAGGCGTACGAGATCCGGCTCGAGATGACCGAGGCCGCGTTGCCGGTGCTGAAGTACGCGGAGACGGCCTCCGTCGCGGCCGCCGACAGGTCGTCGTAGTAGTCCTGCGCGCCGCTGCCGACGAACACGCCGACCTGTGCCCCGTCGAGCGAGTCCGGGGCGAGCCCGGCCCGTTCGAAGGTCTCCCACGCCAGCTCGAGCATGATCCGTTGCTGCGGATCGGTGGCCAGAGCCTCCCGGGGAGACATTTCGAATAGTTCGGCGTCGAAGCCGGCCGGGTCGCCGAGGAAGCCACCCTCCCGGACGTGGCCGTCGGCCGGACCGTCCTCGCCACCGGTTGGCAGCGGACCGGTGGTCCAGCCGCGGTCGGTGGGGAACGGTCCGATCGCGTCGACCTCGTCGACGACGAGCCGCCACAGCTGCTCTGGGCTGGTGACGCCACCCGGGTAGCGGCAGGACATCGCCACGATCGCGATCGGGTCCCGGTCCGCCGACTCCACCTCGTGCAGTCGCCGACGGGTCTGATGGAGTTCCGCGGTCACCCGCTTGAGGTACTGCAGCAGCTTACCGTCGTCATCCGTAGTGGTCATCAGCCCAGCTCCTTGTCGATGAAGTCGAAGACGTCATCGGCACTCGCGTCCGCGAGGCGATCAACGACCGCGGTGACGGCGGGTCCGTCAACAACTTCGGTCAATCTGCTCACCAGCGACTGCAGCCTGCTGGTGATGCGGGTGCGCGCGATCTCGTCCGGTGCGAGGGGCGCGGCCACGGCCTCCAGCCGGTCCAGCATGGCCAACACCGGCTCCGCCTCCGACCCCGGTCCACACAGTTCGTCACGCAGGTAGGTGGCCAGCGCCGCCGGGGTCGCGTGGTCGAACACGATGGTGGCCGGTAGGCGCAGGCCGGCGGCCACGCCGAGTCGGTCGCGGAAGTCGACGGCGCTGACCGAGTCGAAGCCGAGGTCCTTGAAGTTGGTGCCCGGGGCGACGTCGGTGGCGTCGCCGTGGCCGAGGACGGCGGCGGCCTGTGCCCGGACCAGCTCCGACAGAACCTGCAACTGTTCGCCGTCGTCGAGTCCGGCGAGCTGGACAACGAGCGGGCCGGCCTCGGCCCCGTCGACCGGCTGCCCCAGGCCGGCGGTCGGTGGCAGCAGACCGGCGACCAGCGGTCGGGGCCGGGCAAGCGTGTGGATCGGTCCGAATCTCGCCCAGTCGACGTTGGCCACCACCAGACCGGCCTCCTCCCCGCCGACCTCGACGAGCCGACCGGCGGCCAACTGCGGATCGAGTTCACCGATGCCGAGTTGCCGCAGATGGGCGCTGGCCGTCTCGTCCACCATGCCGCCACCGGCCCAGGGCCCCCAGGCGATGGCGGTGGCCGGTCTACCGGCAGCCCTGCGGCGTGCCGCGAACGCGTCGAGGAAGGCGTTCGCGGCGGCGTACCCGGGTTGTCGGGCGCTGCCCCAGATCGCCGCGCCGGAGGTGAACAGCACGAAGGCGTCCAGCGGCAGGTGGGCGGTCAGCTCGTCAAGATGCACCGCGCCGGAGATCTTCGCCGCTCCGGCGGCGGCGAAGTCGGCGACGGTGAGCTGGGTGAGCGGCCGCTGCCCGTACAGCGTGCCGGCCGCGTGGACCACGGCGGTCAGCGGCGGTACGGCCGGCAGCCCGTCGAGCAGCCCCCGCAGTGCCTCCCGGTCGGTGACGTCGCAGGCCACGATGCTCACCTCGACGCCGCGTGAGCGGATCTCGGCGGCCAGGTCCGCGGCGCCGGCCGCGTCCGGTCCGCGCCGGCTGGTCAACACCAGGTGCTCGGTGCCGTGGTCGGCGAGCCACCGTGCCACGTGGCGGCCGACGCCACCGGTGCCGCCGGTGACCAGGACGGCGCCGCGGGGTCGCCACTGCGCAGTGCCGGGGTCACGCCCGGCACGTACCATCCGGCGGGCGAAGATGGCGGCCGGCCGGATCGCGAGCTGGTCCTCCGGGCCGCCGGCCCGCAGCACCGCCGCGCACCGGGCGACCGCTACCCGGTCGGGGTGGGCGGGCAGGTCGACCAGACCGCCCCAGGTGTCCGGCTGGTCGATCGCCAGCCCGGCGCCCAGACCCCAGATCGCCGCCTGGTGCGGGTCGGCAGGGAGGTCGAACCGATCCACCGCGACCGCCTGACGGGTGACGCACCACAGGCGTGCCTCGATCCCGGCGTCGGTCAGTGCCTGGCAGAGCAGAACAGTTCCCCGGCTGCCACCGGTGAGTGTGGGATGTTCCGGGTCGGGGCGGTCGTGCGACGCGAGCAGGCTGAGCACGCCGTGCGGCGAGGCGTCGGCGGCGAGTGCGGTGAGCCGTGCGGCCAGGCTCTCCCGGTCACCGTCACCGACCTCGACGGTACGGACTCCGACGCCGTCGGTGGCGAGTTCGTTGACGAGCGCGTCGGACCAGGGATACCCGGCCGGTACCGCGACCAGCCAGTTCTCCCGGCCCGGTCCGGGCGGGTCGGACCGGCCTGGTGGGTCTGCCACCGGCTGCCAGCGCACCCGGTAACGCCAGGAGTCGACAGGGTTCGGCTGCTCCCCGCTGCCTACCGTCCCGATGGTGTCGGCCGAGCGTTCGGTGTCCGACGGTCGCTCGGCCGAACCGGCCGGTGGCTCCGTCTGCGGCGTGTACGGTGCCGGCACCCACCAGAAACGTTGCCGTTCGAACGGGTACGTCGGCAGATCGACCGACTCCGATGCGCTGCCCAGCATCGCCGACCAGTCCGGGGTGATTCCGCGTACGTGCAGTTCGGCCACGGCACGCTGCAGGGTCTCCGGCTCGGGCCGGCCCCGGCGCAGCAACGGCACCACCTGGACGTCAGGATCGGCGCCCAGACAACCGCGCATCGGACCGGTCAGCGCCGCGTCCGGTCCGACCTCGACGAAGGTGGTCGCGCCAAGGCCACGTAGCGCGGTCACGGCGTCGGCGAACCGCACCGGCTGACGGATCTGGCTCGCCCAGTACTGAGCGGTCGCCAGCTGCTCCGACGCCGGCCGGCCGGTGGCGGTGGACACGACCGGCAGCTGGGGTGGGCGTAGGTCGAGAGTAGCCACTGTGGCCTGGAACTCGTCGAGGACCGGATCCATCAGCGGAGAGTGGAACGCGTGCGACACCCGCAGCCAGATGACCTGCCGGCCGTCGGCGGCGAGCCGGTCGGTCACGGCGGTCACCGCCTCGCGCGGCCCGGACACGACCGCCGATCCGGGGGTGTTCACCGCGGCTATCGCCGCCCCGCCGGTGAGCAGTGGGGTCACCTCGGATTCCGGTGCCTGAACCACCGCCATCGCGCCACCGGCGGGCAGCCCCTGCATCAGCGTTCCCCGGGTGACCACCAGCCGGCACGCGTCGTCGAGGGACAGCACCCCGGCGGCGTACGCCGCGCTGATCTCGCCGACCGAGTGGCCGGCCAGCAGCTGGGGCCGGATCCCCCAGTCGGCGAGCAGTTGGATCAGCGCCACCTCGATGGCGAAGAGCCCGGACTGGGCGTAGACCGTCTGGTTGAGCACCTGCTCGTCGCCGCCGTCGACGACCTGACGCAGCGGCCGGGGCAGCTGAGTGTCCAGCCGGTCGCAGACCTCGTCCCACGCCTGCGCGAAGGACGGGTAGGCGGCGGCCAACCCACGCCCCATCGCAAGCCGCTGCGCGCCCTGACCGGTGCAGACGAATGCGAGCCTGCCCGGCGCGGCGGACCCGCTGGCCACCGAGGCCGCCGGGGTCGCTCGGGCCACAGCCGTCAGCCCGTCGACCGCCGCCGCACGGTCGGTGGCAATCACCACCGCCCGGTGCGGCAGGGCGGCGCGGCCGGTGGCGAGCGTGCCGCAGATGTCGGACAGCGCTTCGTCGCCGGCGACCACCGGCACCAACCGCCGGGCCTGGCTACGCAGGGCGGCGGCGGTCCGGGCGGACAGGACCAGGGGCAGCGGCGGGCCACCGTCGGCCGGCGGTGCCGCTGGTGACGCCGGCTGCGCTTCCTCGATGATCAGATGGGCGTTGGTGCCGCCGAAGCCGAACGACGACACGCCTGCCCGACGCGGTTGGCCGTTCACCGGCCACTTGCGGGCCTCGGTGAGCAGTTCGACGTTGCCGGCCGACCAGTCCACCTGTGGGGTCGGGCGGTCGACGTGCAGGGTCCGCGGCAGCATCGAGTGCCGCATCGCCTGCACCATCTTAATGATCCCGGCCACCCCGGCGGCCGCCTGGGGATGCCCGAGGTTGGACTTGATGGAGCCGAGCCACAGCGGCTGCTCGCGATGCTGACCGTACGTCGCCAGCAGGGCCTGCGCCTCAATCGGGTCGCCGAGCGTGGTGCCGGTGCCGTGGGCCTCGACCACGGCGATGTCGGACTCCCGCAGCCCGGCGTCACGCAGCGCACGACGGATCACCCGCTGCTGCGCGGGGCCGTTCGGCGCGGACATGCCGTTGGAGGCCCCGTCGGAGTTGACCGCGCTGCCGCGCAGCACCGCCAGCACCGGGTGCCGGTTGCGCCGGGCGTCGGACAACCGCTCCAGCAGCAGCAACCCGGCCCCTTCGGACCAGGCCGCGCCGTCGGCCGCAGCGGCGAAGGACTTGCACCGCCCGTCCGGCGCGAGAGCCCGCTGTCGGCTGAAGTCGACGAACAGCTCCGGGGTGCCCATCACCGTGACCCCGCCGGCGTACGCAAGGGTGCACTCGCCCCGGCGTAGCGACCACATCGCCTGGTGCACCGCGACCAGCGATGACGAGCAGGCCGTGTCCACGGTGACCGCTGGTCCTTCCAGCCCCAGGCTGTAGGCGATCTGACCGGACACGAGGCTGCCGGTAGGGCCGCCACCGGCGTAGTCGTGGTACATCACCCCGACGAAGACCCCGGTCGCCGTGCCGGCTAGCGAGGTCGGGTCGACGCCGGCCCGCTCCGCAGCCTCCCAGGCGACCTCCAGCAGCAGCCGCCGTTGAGGGTCGGCCCGCATCGCTTCCCGAGGGCTGATACCGAAGAACGCCGCGTCGAACTCGGCCGCGTCGTAGAGGAAGCCACCATGCCGTACGTAGCTGCGGCCCGGTTGACCCGGTTGCGGGTGGTACAGCTGTTCGACGTCCCAGCCCCGGTCCGTGGGGAACTCGCCGATCGCGTCCACCTCGTCGACGACCAGCCGCCACAGGCCCTCAGGCGAACGCACGCCGCCGGGATAGCGGCATCCCATCGCAACGATCGCAATTGGTTCCTGGTCACGTGCCTCGGCCACGCGCAACTGCTGTCGGGTCTGCTGTAGCTCGCTGGTGGCACGCCGCAGGTAGTCACGCAGCTCGTCGGCGGTCGCCATGGTCACTCACCCCCGTCCAGTCACGCCGAACTCGGTGTCGAGCGCGGCGAACAGCTCCTCGTCGCTGGCGGTGCCCAGGTCGGGTGCCGCCGACTGTCCGGCCGCCTCGCTGGTGCGCCAACTGCGTAGCAGTGCCTCCAGCCGGTCGGTGATCGCCTCACGGTCACCGACGGTCCGGCTGCCCGCCGCCAACGTGGTGGCCAGCCGGTCGACCTCGTCCAGCAGTGGTTTCACCGGGTCCGCCGCCGACTCCAGCAGCTGGGCCAGGTGCCGGGCGACAGCGACAGCGGTCGGCTGGTCGAAGACCAGTGACGCCGCCAGTGGCAGCCCGGTCGCTGCTGCCAGGGCGTTGCGCAGTTCGACTGCGGCGAGGGAGTCGAAGCCCATCTCCTGAAAGGCGCGATGCGGGTCCACCCCGTCTGGACGGTCGTGCCCGAGTGCGGTGGCGACGTGCCTGGTGACCAGGGCGAGTAGGTGCTCCTCGCGTTGCGCGGAAGGCAGCTGGTGCAGCCGGAGGGTCGGCCCGGATCTGGTTGCGGGGGCCGTGCTCCGACTGACCCGCCGGGACGGGCCGACGACGCCGCGCAGCAGGGCCGGAAGGTCGTCGGCTGACCGCTCGCGCAGTGCGACCGGGTCGATCCGCAGCGGCACCAGGCAGGGTTCGGCACCGCGCAACGCGGCGTCGAACAGGGCGAGCGCCCGGTCCACCGGCAACGCGGGCACACCGTGTCGGTCAAGCCGTTGACGGGCCGGTTCGTCGAGGATGCCCGCCATGCCGGCTGGACCTGCCCAGGCTCCCCAGGCCAACGCGAGCGCGGGAAGGCCGGCGGCCCGCCGGTGGGCGGCGAGGGCGTCGAGGAAGACGTTGGCGGCGGCATAGCCGCTCTGCCCCGCCGGCAGGACCAGGCCGCCCGCAGAGGAGAACAGGACGAACGCGGCCAGCTCGTGGTCACGGGTCAGTTCGTGCAGATGCCACGCGGCGTCCACCTTGGGGCGTAGGACCGCGTCCACCTCGGCTGGCCGTTGGGTGACGATGAGGCCGCCGTCGGCAACTCCGGCTGCGTGCACCACCGCGCTCAGCGGGTACGCGTCGGGAATACTGGCAAGCAGGGTGGCGAGCTCGTCCGAATCGGCGATGTCGCAGGCGACCAGCCGTACCTGTGCACCGAGTGCGGCGAGGTCGGCCTGCAGCTGCTGGGCGCCCGGGGCAGCGGGGCCACGTCGGCTGGCCAGCAGCAGCCGGCGTACGCCGTGTCCGGTGACCAGATGCCGGGCCAGCAGGGCACCGAGTCCACCGGTACCTCCGGTGACCAGGACGGTGCCGGTGCCCAACGCCGGCTGGTGCCCGTGCCCAGTGGGTGCTTCGGCTCGGCGCAGCCGAGGCACCCACGCCACGCCGGAGCGCAGCGCCACCTCGGGCTCGGCGGTGCTCGCGGCGGCGACGACCTCCGCAACGGTCGTGGTGTCGTCGATGTCGACCAGACAGAACCGTGCGGGATGCTCGGCGGCGGCGGCCCGGACCAGCCCCCAGAGCGGAGCAGCCACGATATCCGGAGCGGCGTCGACGACCGTGGCCGGTTCAGCCGTGGCCGCATCGACCGCGGCCGCCCGACGCGTCACGATCGCGAGCCGGCAGGCGGCGAACCGCTCGTCGGCGAGCCAGGCACGCAGGTCGGTGAGCACCTGGTGGATCAGCTCGCGAACAGCGGCTGGTACGTCGGGCACCGCCGGCACATCGGCGTAGCGCAGCACGACCTGTGGTACCGGCTGCCCGTCGTCCAGTCCGGTCGACAGCGCTGCCAAATCGGTGACGCGCACCGCCGTACCGGAAGCGTCGACCGGGCCGGACGCGCTCCCGCCGACGGCCACGGCTGCCGGTGCGGTCACGGGGGCCAGCATGAGTTGGTCCCAGCCGACGCGGTACAGGGCCCCCGTCGTAACGTCCACTTCGGTGTCGTCGACCGACGTGGGCCGGGCCAGCAGCGAGCCGACGGTGAGCACCGGTTCACCGTCGACGGAGGTGAGGACGACGGACAGGGCCCCGTCGGGCAGATGCCGTACCCGGGCCTGTGCGGCGACCGCGCCCGCCGTGTGCAATGTGACGTCGGTCCAGGCGAACGGCAGCCAGGCGTGGCCGTCGCCGGGCGCACCCCGGTCACCGGCAATCGCCGCGTGCAGGGCGCCGTCGAGCAGGGCAGGGTGTATCCCGTACCGGGTCGCGTCGGAGTGCTCGTGTTCGGGCACGGCGACCTCGGCGAACACCTCGTCGTCGCGGCGCCACGCGGCGCGCGTCGCACGGAACGCGGGCCCGTACTCGTAGCCGAGGTCGGCAAGTTCGTCGTACAGCTCATCGATGGGCACGGTGCTGGCGCCGGCCGGCGGCCATGGAGTCTGCGGCCCGGTCGCGGCCGTGTCGGCGGTGCTGAGCAGACCACTGGCGTGGCGCTGCCACGGCTGGACAGCCGCGTCGTTACGGGAGTACACCGCGACGGGGCGCCGGCCGGACTCGTCCGGGGCCCGGACGACGACGTGGACGGCGACCCTGCCGTGCTCGGGCAGCACCAGCGGACGTTCACAGATCAGCTCGTCGATCCCGCCGGTCCCCGCCTGGTCTGCGGCCCGGATGGCGAGCTCGACGAAGGCGGTGCCGGGCACCAGGACCCGGCCGTGCACCAGGTGATCGGCCAGCCAGGGCTGCGCGTCGACGCTGAGGCTGCCAGTGAGGTGTATTTCGCCCGAGTCGGGAGATTCGACAAGTGCCCCGATCATGGGGTGTCCGGCGCCGATGAGGCCGGCTGCGGCGAGGGTGTCGGTCAGCGGTGGTCGCCAGAATCGTCCATGTTGAAAGGCTCGAGTAGGCATCGCTGCGGTCGCGGCTGGACTGTCGGGTGCCTGTTCCAGGATCACGTGGGCGTTCGTCCCGCTGAAGCCGAACGACGACACCCCCGCCCGACGCGGTTCGTCGGTCGCCGGCCACGGCCGAGACCGGGTCAACACCCG
>NZ_JBHMIM010000106.1:0-9003 GCF_048060115.1 Micromonospora sp. LOL_023 | reverse complement strand
TCGACCGACGAATCAAGATCAACAAGCCGTCAGGCATCCATGATCAACACTTAATGCAAGACCGAGGCTAGGCGATTGTGTCGTCGTCTGAAACGTCCGCATCACCAGTGACCAGCTCGTAGCCCGCCTCAGTCCAGGCGACATGTTGGTTCTGCAACCACTGCCCACCACCCTCGCCATGAAAGACGATGCCGTCCTCGGTGACCCGGCCATCGACTGTGCGGATGACGCGGATCTCGTCGCCATCCGGATCCTCGACACCGAGGTAGGCCATGACGGTCAGGAGCTCCGCGCCCGATGTACCAGCGCGGCGGTAAGAGTTGGTGAGGTTCATCGCTCGATGATGCCAGCCGCCACATATGCGCCGCGCCGTTCGTTGTCCTCCCCCACCACGGCCCAGTCGTCTCTGTAGCCAGTCAGGCACCAAGCATCTGGCCGCGACCAGCGTCTCCCGTGCGGGCCTCGGCCAGAGCCGTTCCTGCCTTCCAGTGTGATCACCCGTGTGGTCCGCCGTCCGTTGGATACGATCCGTCGTCGGGCAACCACAGTAGAGCCGTACGGCCAGCCAGTCGGACCGGTGGGTGTCGGATGGGTTACAGCGGGGTGATGACGGTGCGTTCGGCGGCGGCTGGGGATCATTCGGCCAACAGCAGGGTGGCGTCGTCGCTGGGTGGGCCGCCCCGAAAGGCGGCGACGGCGCGGGCCAGTCGGCGTACCGCCTCGGGGGCCGGCAGCCCGGTGCCGGTTTGGCGTTCGGCGAGGTCGGCGAGGCGGAGCTGGCCGAACTCGCCGCCGTCGCCGAGTGCCTCGACCACCCCGTCGGTGAACATCAGCAGCTGGTCGCCGGGTTCGAGGTGTTCCTCGCCGACGCTGCGGGCAGCGGACCGGCTGCCGAACGGCAGCCGGCGGCCGTCAGGCAGCTCGCGGATCATCTTGCCGCCACGCAGCAGCATCGGCCTCGGGTGTCCGGCGTTGACGTAGCAGAGCAGCCCGGTGTCCAGGTCGATGTCGGCAAGGATGGCGGTGACGAACCGGGCGTCGGTGAACTGGTCCAGCACGGCGGCGTCGGCGGCCTCGCCCTGGGCGATCAGGTCGGCGCCGGCGCGGCGGGCGGACCGGATCGCGGCGATGACGGCGCTGCAGGTCAGCCCGGCTTTCATGCTGTGCCCGACCACGTCGAAGATCGCCAGCTGGGCGTGGTTGCCGTCGATGGCGTAGTCGAAGCCGTCGCCGCCGATGTCGTAGCTGGGCTCCAGGACGGCGCTGACCGTGATCCGTCTGGTGGCGGCGGTCAGCGGCGGCAGCACCTGCGCCATGAGTTCGGCGGCGGCTGTCGCAGCCCGGGACCGGCCGACCCGCAGCAGGTGGTCGCCCTTGGGAGCGGTGACCGTGATCAGGTGGCCGATCAGCCCGGCCATGGTTTCGCAGCGGCGGCGGGTGTGCGGGTCGGCGGCGTCGTCCGGGTCGTCGAAGACGAACTCGATGACGCCGAGCCGGTCGGTGCCGTCGATCATCGGAATCCACCAGGCCGGTCCGCTCAACGCCGGGATCGACTCGACCATGGTGAAGGCCCGACCGGCGAGGGACCCCTCGACCGGTTGCGGTTCGGGGTCGACCCGGCTCGGATGCGGTACGGGGCGCAGCGTCTCCTGTTCGTCGGGTGGAAACAGGTGGGAACGCGTCAGGACGTCGCTGAGCGCGTCGAGCAATGCCGTTCCATCGTCCGATCCACGCCGCCACCATACGGCGGCGCCGGCCGCCCTTGCCTGTCGGTCACCGGTGCGGCAGCCCTGCGCCCAGCGGTCGCGCGTGGTGCGGGCAGAATCTGGGCACGGCCCGTACGAACGAACCGGGGGACTGGCATGGTCGTCGCAGGACTGGTCTTCGCCGCCGTGGCTGCGTTGATCCACGTCTACATCTTCTACCTGGAGTCGGTGGTCTGGACCAGCCGGCGGACCCGTGCCCTGTTCGGCGTGGCCAGCGAGCAGGACGCCCTGACCACCCGGGCGCTCGCGTTCAACCAGGGTTTCTACAACCTGTTCCTGGCGGTCGCGATCGTGCTCGGCATCGTCGTGATCGCCGCCGGTGGCACCGCCGTCGGCGCGACTCTGGTCTTCACCGGCGCCGGGTCGATGATCGCCGCCAGCCTGGTCCTGGTGGTCTCCCGGCCGTCGATGGCGTCGGCCGCGCTCATTCAAGGGTTGCCGCCGCTGCTCGGCGTCGTCGCCCTCGCCATCGGTATCAAGTTCTGACTCGCCTGGCGGGTGTCTGATCGCCGACCCGGCTCGCGTCACTGATCCGACGCATCCTTGTGCGAATTCCCGCCGTACAGGCGAATTTTGCTGCTTACATCGGCGGTGGTCGAGGGTTGAAGCGACGGAAATCGTTGGCGATCATCCGAGTAGTCGTGGCACGGTGTGAACCGCCCGGCACACCGGGCAACCGCACCGATCCACACCGGAGGAGACACCTCGTGAACACCAGCAGACGTACGGTCCTCGGCCTGCTCGCCACCGCGGCGGTCGCCGGACCCCTGGTGACGTTGCCGGCCGCGCCGGCGCTCGCCGCCGACATCTACGACTCCAACACCGACCTGTACGGCGACCCGGACCTCACCGAAGGGGTCGACTACGCCCGCCGGTACCGCCGGCATCCGCTGCTCGACAACTCCAGCCCGACGGCGTTCGCGTTCCCGCGTACCGCGATCATCGCCCCGCACGGCGGCGGCATCGAGGGCGGCACCTCGGAGCTGTGCCTGGCGATCGCCGGCTACCACCCGGCGAGCCTGGCGGCGACCCCGCCGGCCGGCCCGACGTACGACTACTGGATGTTCGAAGGCATCCGCTCGTCGGGCAACGGTGAGCTGCACGTCACCGCCAGCCACTGCGACGACACCCCGGCGATGTCGGTGGCGGCCGGCGCGCTCAACGTCGTCGCCCTGCACGGCTACACGCCGGGCACCGCCGGGCTGCCGTCGAACGCGCAGGCCGTCGCCGTCGGCGGACGCAACGCGGCGTTCCGCACCGCGCTGATCAACGCCTACACGGCGGCCGGGTTCACCGCGTTCGACGCCACCGGCATCCCGGCGATCGCTGGCACCGCCACCGACAACATCGTCAACCGGACGCTGCTCGGCATGGGCGCCCAGTTGGAGCTGACCACCCCGTTGCGGGCGGCGATGTTCGGCACCAACACCGTCGCGCAGCGCCGCAACACCACCAACACGGTGTTCTGGAACTTCGTGGCGGCCACCCGCACCGCCGTTGCGCAGATCGAGGCGACGCAGCCGATCCTCTGACGCCGGCGTCCCACGACCGGCCGGACCGTGGTGGTACGGGTACGCCGTCCACCACGGTCCGGCCGTGCGCCCGACAGTCGGCTACCGTCGCTGACGACGGTGTGGTCATACTGGCCCGATGCCGGTTGTCGATCGCCCCTCAGGTGCAACTGTGGAGGTGCCGCCATGCGAAGCGAACACCTGCTTTCCCGAGCCGGCGGCCAGGACGGACCTGTTGGGCGAGGCGTGAATTCGGCCACGATCGCCGCAGGCCGGATCCTCGACCAGGCCCGCCTGGCCGCGGTCCGTCGAACAGGCCTGCTGGACACCGGGCCGGAAGAGGCCTTCGACCGGTTGACCCGGCTCGCGGCGACGCTGCTGCGGACCCCGTTCGCCTTCGTGACCGTCGTCGACGACACCCGCTCCTTCTGGAAAAGCTGTATCGGGGTGGACAGCGCCGACCCGCCGGATCGGCAGAACCCGGTCCAGCAGTCGTTCTGCCAGTACGTCATCGGCGGTGACGCCGAACTGATCGTGCCCGACTCCCGCGCCGACCCACGGACCGCGGGCAACCCGTCGATCGAGTCGATGGGCGTGGCCGCCTGGGCCGGCTTCCCGGTGCGGTCGCTGGACGGACACGTGCTGGGCACGTTCTGCGTGGTCGACACGACCGTCCGGCAGTGGACTGCACGCGACATCGAGATCCTCGCGACGCTGGCGCAGGCTGCCGCCGGGGAGATCGCGCTGCGGGCCGCTGTCGACGACGCCCGGACCGCCACGATCCAGGCGCAGGCGGCCACGACCCGCGCCGAACAGCTGGCCGACACGCTGCAGCAGAGCCTGCTGCCGCCGACGCTGCCGGATGTTCCTGGGATCCAGCTCGCAGTGCGCTACCGGCGCGGCGCCGGCGGCCCCGCCGAGGTGTTCGGCGACTTCTACGACGTGTTCCCCTCGGTACGCGACTCCTGGGCGGTCGTGGTCGGGGACGTCTCCGGTAAAGGGCCGCAGGCGGCGAAGACCACCGCCCTGGCCAGGTACACGCTGCGCGCGGCCGCTGTGCGCCACCGCGCACCGGCCAAGAACCTCGCCACGCTCAACGCCGCGCTGCGGACCTGGTACACCGACGACAGCCAGTTCCTCACCGCCCTGTACACGGCCCTGCGGCCGCATCCGGACGGAGTCGGCGTGCAGGTCAGCTGCGCCGGCCACGACCCCGCACTGATCCGTCGGGCGGACGCGAGCGTGGAATCACTCGGCCGGCACGGGTTGATCCTCGGCTGGCTGGACCGGCCCACGCTGCGCGAGCAACGTGCCGTGCTGCGTCCTGGTGACAGTCTCCTGCTCTACACCGACGGACTGACCGAGGGCCGGCGGGTCGGCAGCCGGGACATGTTCGGCATCGAACGGCTGCACCGGGCCCTCGCCGCCGCCACGGGCGACTCCGCCGAGGATCTCGCCGCCGCGATCGACGCCGCGGCTGTCGCCTTCACTGACGGCCACTTCCACGACGACATGGCCATCCTCGCCATCCGCGTCCCCACGTCCTGACGAACACGTCGGCCCGGCGCGCTCACAGCACCCGGGGCGGGGTGTTGCCGGCGGCGATGATCGCCCGGCGGACCGGCACCGCCGCCAGCAGCAGGAACCCGACCACGAAGAAGATCAACAACGAGACCAGGCCCACCCGGTACGAGTTCGTCAGCTGGAACACGATGCCGAACGCCAACGGCCCCAACCAGCTGGTGCCCTTGTCGCTGATCTCGTAGAAGCCGTAGTACTCGCCTTCCTTCCCGGCCGGGATCAGCTGGCTGAACAGCGACCGGCTCAACGCCTGGGAGCCGCCCAGCACCAGCCCGATCGCCGCCCCGAGCGCCATGAACTGCGCCGGCGCCTCCGCCGGCAGCCGGAACGCCGCCAGGATCACCCCGGTCCACAGCACCAGACTGGCCAGCACCGTCTTCCAGGCGCCGATCCGCTTCGCCACCGCACCCAACGCCAACGCCCCACCGAACGCCAGGAACTGCACCAGCAGGATCGTCACGATCAGCGTCGACTGGCCCAGCCGCAGCTCCTCGGTGCCGTACTGACTGGCCAGCGCGATCACCGTCTGGATGCCGTCGTTGTAGACCAGGAACGCCAGCAGGAAGAACAACGTCAACGGGTACGCCTTCAGCCCGCGCACCGTACGCCCAAGCTGCCGGAACCCGTCGGTGAGCACGTTGCCGCCCGGCCGGGCGTCGACCGCCGGATGTTCCCGCAGCCACGCCAGCGGCACCAGGGTGAACACCGCCCACCACCCCCCGGCCGACACGATCGACCAGCGGGCCAGATCCAGGGTGCGCTGCGGGTCGCCGTCGACGCTGAACGACTGCACCACCACCAGGTTCACGGCCAGCAGCAGCCCACCGCCGAGGTAGCCCAGCGCCCACCCCTTGCTGGAGATCCCGTCGCGGTCGTCCGGGCCACCCAGCTGCGGCAGGAACGAGTTGTACACCACCACGCTGGCGCCGAACGCGATGTTGGCCAGGACGAACAGTCCACCGCCGAGCAGATACCGCTCGCCGGTGACGAACACCATCGCGATGGTCGCCCCCGCGCCGAGCAACGCCGACCCGGCCAACAGCCGCTTCTTGTGCATCGTCCGGTCGGCCATCGCGCCCATCACCGGCAGCACCAGCACCGTCAACGCCACCGACAGCGACACCAGGTACGGGAAGTACGACCCGGCGGCCACCTTCACACCCAGCGGGTACACGTACGCCACACACTCGTCGGCGTCGAGCGCGCAACCGGCGGCCTGCTTCGTGACACTGGTCAGGAACGGCCCCAGGAACACGGTGATGACGGTCGTCGAGAACGCCGACATCGCCCAGTCGTAGAAATACCAGCCGGTACGTTCCCGCCGGGTGCTGCTGCCCGACGCGGGCGCGTGGGGGACCGGCGCGGGGGTGGTGGGGTCGGCCATCGGATCCTTCACTGGTCAGGGACGGGCGGTGTGGTCCGCGCCGACCCGACGGTCGGGCGGCCAGTGACCACGGGCGAGATACACGTCACGCAACACCTCGATGTGATCGGTCATGATGCCATCCACCCCGAGGTCCAGTAACTCGTGCATCTCGGCAGGTTCGTCGATCGTCCAGACATGCACCTGCAACCCCGCCCGGTGGCAGTACGCCACGAACCGGGCGTCGACCACCGGGACCCGGTTGAACCGCACCGGCACCTGCGCGGCCACCACCGACGCCGGCAGCCGCAGCCGCCCACCGGTCACCGACGCGATCCGCAGCCGGGTCACCGCCCGCATCCCCAGCGACGTCGCCACCCGTCCGTACGTCAACGACCGCAGCCGGTGCAGCCGCCGGTCGGAGAACGACGCCAGCAGCACCCGGTCACCGGCGGCGCACCGGTCCACGGCCTCGACGGTCGGCCGCACACCCCCGTCGGCCTTCACGTCGATGTTGAACCGCACCTGCGGCCACGCGTCGAGCACGTCGTCGAGGCGGGGCACCGCCGCCGACCCGCCGACCCGCCGACCCGCACCGTCGCCAGATCCGCCCAGCGCAGCTTCGCGATCGCACCCTTGATGCCGGCGAGCCGCTGCAGCGTCCGATCGTGAAACACCACCGCCACCCCGTCGGCGGTGCCGTGCACGTCGGTCTCCACGTACCGGTAACCCAGGTCGACGGCCCGGTCGAACGCCTCGGCGGTGTTCTCGTCGCCACGGGCCGCCCCACCCCGGTGCGCGAACGCGATCGGGGCCGGCGAATCCAGGTACGCGTAGCGGTGCGACACGCAGGGGAGTATGCCGGCCCCCGGCGACCGGCGGGCGTACGCCAGGTTGCGCCACGCCGGCAGTAGGGTGCCCCCATGCGGGCACTCGGCATCGACTTCGGCACCTCGAACACGGTGGCGATGGTGCGCGGCGGCGACGGACGCGCCCGGCCGCTGCTGTTCGACGGCACCCCGCTGCTGCCGTCGGCGGTGTACCGCGAACCCGACGGGCGGCTGCTCGTCGGCAGCGACGCGCACCGCCGCGCCCGCATCGACCCGGCCGGGTTCGAACCCAACCCGAAACGCCGCGTCGACGACGGCGTGGTGCTGCTCGGCGACACCGAGGTCCCGGTGCCGCAGGTGATCGGCGCCGTACTGCGCCACGTCGCCGCCGAGGCCGGCCGTCAACTCGGCGGCGTCGACGACGTCCGGTTGACCCACCCGGCGCAGTGGGGGGAGCGGCGCCGGCTCGTCCTGGTCCAGGCCGCGTACGCCGCCGGACTACCGAAACCGACGCTGGTCGCCGAACCGGTCGCCGCCGCCTCCTACTACACGACAGTGCTGGGCGGTGCGGTGCCGCCGGGCCGGGCGTTGGCCATCTACGACCTCGGCGGCGGCACCTTCGACGCCACCGTGGTCCGCCGCACCGCCGCCGGGTTCGACGTGCTCGCCGAGCAGGGCCTGACCGAACTCGGTGGCCTCGACTTCGACCAGGCGCTGGTGGAACACCTGGGCCGCGCCTACTCGCCGTCGCGGACCACGGTGTGGAACGGACTGGTCGCCCCGGCCGACACCGGGTCGCGGCGGGCCCGCGCCCTGCTCTACGACGACGTACGCGGCGTCAAGGAGACGCTGTCGCGCGCCGCCAGCGCCGACGTGCACCTGCCGGCGCTCGACGTCGCCGCGCACGTTACCCGCGACGAACTGGAGTCGCTGATCCGCGGCCACCTGGCCCGTACCGTCACCTGTCTGGGGCAGACCGTCGCCGCCGCCGGCCTGACCCCGGCTGACCTGGTCGGCGTGTTCCTGGTCGGCGGTTCCAGCCGGATCCCGCTCGTCGCGAACCTGATCCACACCGAGCTGGGGGTGGCACCGACCACCCTGGAGCAGCCGGAGACCGTCGTGGCCGAAGGCGCCCTGTGCGTGGGCGTACCACTGCGTCCTGTCCCGGAGGAACTGCCACCAGGGGTCGGTTCGTCCGGCACGTCACGTCCGGTGTCACCGGCGGCCCGCCCGGTCGCCGGCTGGCAGCCGGCCGGGGTGCCCCGGCCGGCCCCGGCCGGCGCAGGCGGGCCCTGGTACGACCAGCACGGACCGGTCCTGGTGTTCGTCCTGTCCGTGCTGGTCGCCATCGCCGCCGTGGTGCTCACGGCGCTGATCCTGACCCGGTAGACCCGCCGACACCCGGATGATCGGGCCACCAGGTACGAATTCGGTCGGATAGAGTGCCCCGGTGCAAATCCAGACCCTGACGGCGACCGGCCGCCTGGTCCGCGTTCTCACCACCGTCGCGGCGTTCTCACTGCTACTGGCCGGTACCATCTGGGGCACCGACGACCATTTTCCGTTCGGCCCGTTCAGCATGTACGCCGGGATCAACGGCCCCAACGACCCGGCACCGGACACCCGGGTGGAAGGCGTCGACGCCACCGGCGCGACCGTGGTGCTCAACGAACACAACGCCGGGGTGCGCCGCGCCGAGGTCGAAGGCCTGGAGTCGGCGTACGTGGCCGACCCCGAACGGCTCGCGCTGATCGCCGACAGCTATGCCCGAATGAACCCGGACGCGCCGCCGGTCGTGCGGGTGGCGTTCATCGTGCGGCTGCACGAGATCCGAAACAGTTCACTGACCGGTCAGTGAGCCTTTCCGGGTAAGGCTCTGACCACCGGGCGCGGTGTCCGGAACGGTCAAGATGTGTGGGAATCGCCCTGGTGAGCCGGGATGAACGATGAGG
>NZ_JBHMIM010000105.1:0-9038 GCF_048060115.1 Micromonospora sp. LOL_023 | reverse complement strand
GGTGGTGGAGCAGGTCGAGCAGGTAGGCGGTTTCCTCGATGGTGTCGGTGCCCTGGGTGACGACGACACCGATCGCGCCGTCGGCCAGGGCGCGCGTCGCGGCGGTGTGCAGGTCGGTGAGGTCGGCGACGGTGAGGCTCGCGCCGGGTCGGCGGCGGAAGTCGACGACGTCGACCGCGATCCGGGCGTCCGCGAGTCCGGGTACGGCGTCGACGAGTTGCTGGGCGGTCAGGGTGGGGCTGACCGCACCGCCGTCGGTGCCGCTGGTCATGGCGATGGTGCCGCCGAGGCCGAACACCACCACCCGTGGCGTGGGCGTTGCCGGAGTTGAGGACACCGGGTTCCTTCCGTACGGACGGGGGATCGTTTCGCGGGGTGTCGGGAGCCTATTACGGCAGCGAGCCGACGAATCGGCACGCCCGGTCGACGCCGTCGAGGCAGAGCAGGCGGCTGCGGGGTTCGGCGATGCCGGCCAGTCCGTGGTCGCCGAATTCGGCGCACCGGTGGCGCAGGCGGGTCCAGTCCAGGTTCAGGTAGTCGGCGAGTGCCTGCATGCGGGTGCCGGTGGTGTCGCCGGCGATGACGGAGTGGGCCTGTACGTGTGCGGCGGCGTCGCGGTATTCGGTGATGACGGCGTGCTGATCGGTGACGTCGACGTGCCATACCCCGTCGGCGCGGAGCCAGGTGGCGACGATCGCCCGCTGGGGGGTGAGGACGAGGCCGGGTAGCGTGCCGTACTCGGGTTCGTCGGTGACGGCGGTGTCGATGCCGAAGGATTCCATCAACGCGACCGCCAACAGCAGGAGTATCCGTTCCGACTCGGTGGACGTTTCCACAGCGGATCGGGGGACGCAGAACATCCTTGTCGCCCGTTGGGAGCCGGTGGCGGACCGCGTCGCGGTCGCTTTCAGATAGTGCAGCTTGTGGCGGAAGAGCAGCCAGGTGCTGGCTTCTTCACCGGTCTGTTCCCGCGTCCAGAAGGTGGGGGTCTCGGTGAGCCGGTCCCATTGGCGGCTGATGTGGTCGGCGCAGAACGCCGAGCCGAGCCACATCCGTGACACAGTGTCCAGGTCGTCGCCGATGTCTGCGCTGACGGCGGACCGGGTGAGGCGGCTGTATTCGGCTGCGGCGGTCCGGGTGGTGTCGAGGCGGGCGTCGTCGAGCAGGAGCGACTGGTCCAGGTTGGCCACGGCCCACAGCACCGCTGCGGCGATGGCGTCGAGCTGGTAGGCGCGGGGAATGAGCAGGCGGACGTCGTCGCCGGCGTCAACCAGCCGCTGCGACGCGTGGCGGGAGTCCAGCCCGAACAGCCCATCGCTGGTGGACGTGACGGCTTGTCCCACGACGATCCGGCGCTGCAGCGGATACCGCCACCGTCTACCGGCATCGGTCCGGGGGATCGTCGCGACGATCCGGCCGTCGTCGGTCGCCGGGTAGATCTCCACCTCGACGGACGCGCCGGGGAAATGCCGCCCGCCCGGTGCGGGAATGGTGTGATCCGCCCTGGCGGATTGGACCGTTGCGCCGATCGCTGGCGCGATCATCGACGCG
Organism: Micromonospora sp. LOL_023; assembly: GCF_048060115.1. Lineage (NCBI taxonomy): Bacteria > Bacillati > Actinomycetota > Actinomycetes > Micromonosporales > Micromonosporaceae > Micromonospora > Micromonospora sp. LOL_023. The sequence goes on along the minus strand of NZ_JBHMIM010000105.1, from coordinate 7,487 downwards.
AGATCGCCGCCAGCCGGTTCGGCGGGACGCGACCGTGGATGGACCGACAGGAGGTTGGAGGCTGGTGGGCGATCCAGGGCTGCCTCGGCTGCCGCGCCCCACCGGGCCCGCAGCGCCGTCTCGGACCGCTGCGATTGGTATTGCTTCTCCAAACGGCGGTAGGCGTCATAGGCGTTGAGCAGGCCACCGCCTGCGGTGAGGATCGTGTCGCACTGCTGCCAGAAGACTCGGTCGACCACCTGCCGGCCGGCTTCCACGTTCGCTACGGTGCTGCGGGTGCTGAAGACCAGCTGCGCGATGTCCTTCTGCACGAGTCCGCGCGCTGTACGAAGCTCGCGCAGCTTCCGGCCGAGCGCGTGCTTCGCGTCCCGCAGATGCCGTTGATCAATCATCGAGTTGTCCCTGGCTCGCCGTCTGCTGGTCGGGTGTCGGACAACGACCTGATTGAGGTTGTCGGCCCAGAGATCCCTTCAGGACACCAATCCGAAAGATCCTCGTTATGGTGCGGGAAACACCGCGCTCCTCGTGGTCGCATCCACTCAACGCCTCATTCTCGATGTCGGACACCCCCGACAGAAGATCTCGACACTTCAGATCACCCGTGTCGAGAGTCAACGCCGTTGGCAGGGAAGCCCAATGCACTGGCAGGGGGCGGGTGGGGCCGTGGTTGCACGGCGGCCCACCCCAACGGCATCTGCGGCTCAGCCGACGCGCAGCGCTGCGGTCATGGGTGGTTGGTCGGGTGGTGCGCCGCCCCGACGCATCGCCCACAGCGGCGGCCCGCCGGCCGGCAGGTGGGCCACCCGGACGATCCGGTAGCCGTGGCGCAGGTAGAACGCCTGGGACCGTGGGCTGCTCGCCTCGACCACGGCCGGCATCCCGATCCGGTCCAGCCGGGCATGTTGCGCGGCGAGCAGTGTCGCCCCGATGCCCTGGCGTCGTAACCAGGGTGCCGCCGCGAGGAACGCCAAATGGTGGTGTCGGCCGGTCGCCTCCATGCGGCCAGCGGTAAAGGTGTAGTGCGCGTACGGGCCGTGGCGGTCACCGCAGGCCCGCAACCGCCGCCGCTGATGCTCCGCACCGAGCAGCCGGTCGAACGGATGCGGGTACCAGATCGCCACCCCGTCGCAGTGCCCGACCACATCGACGATCCCGTGCCGGACGCCGAACTCCAGCTCGGCGGTGAAGAACTGATGCATCGTCAGGTACCGCAGGGCGTGATCGCTGATCAGCCACGCCACCACCGGGTCCAGCACACACGACTGCGCCAACAACTCGGCCAACGGCTCCACATCGGCGGCTGTGGCGGTCCGTACGGTCAGCACGGCCGCCACGTCCACACCAGGAACCGGTCGAACAACTCCGCCGCCGTCACGTCGGGCAGGTCGAACGCCGCCTCGGTCATCCGCTCCACCGCGTACGTCGCCAACGCGACCGGCCCGAACACGTCGGCCAACTCGACTCGCGCCACCAGACACGGCCACAACTCTGCGCAGCCGGCACACGACCACGACGGCCGCACCGCCACATGACCACCACCGCCGCCGCTGTCAGCCGCCGGGTCCACGCCGGCAACATCGCGGTACGCCGCACCGCCGACCCGGCCGACCCCAGGCTGCCCGTCATGTCGGACGACCAGCACCCCACCACCGGCGGCGGCCAGGTCCCGCAACTGCTCCCTCACCGCGACCACCGCCCCCGGTTCACCCGAGCTGCGTCCACCGCAGCCCGACCCACAGCACCGGTCCGACCAGCACCGGGCGCGCCGGCCGGCCCGGTCGGGCTGAACCGCATCGAATGCCGAGGCGCACAATCCGGACACCGCAACGTCGCCCCACACACCGGACACCACCGCTGCTTCAACCGGAACGTGAAGAAGCCGAGCATGAATCCGGCAGCCAAGCCCAGCATGGTGAACGCCAGCAGTCTTCCCACAACCGTCTCCCGCAAGATCGAACGGACACGAATCACGTGCCCACTGAGCGAACTCGCCCGATCTCGTTGTCGGCTACGTATCGCGCCGACGGCAGCAATCGGCTGACACTCCGGGCACATCAGCCGTCGATCCGTCGGTGCGCCATGATGAGGGAATGCGGCTGCTGATCCTGGGCGGGACCTGGTTCCTCGGACGCCACCTGGCCGAACGGGCACTCTCCGCCGGCTGGGCGGTCACCACCTTCAACCGGGGTACGTCAGCAGCCGACACCCCTGGGGTCTCCGCTGTCCACGGCGACCGGGAGAACCCCGACGACCTCCACCGGCTGGCCGACCACGGCCCGTGGGACGCCGCGATCGACACCATCGGCTACGTCCCGAACCAGGTCCTGGCCGCCGCGTCGGCGCTGGCCCCCGTCGTCGGGCACTACGTCTACCTGTCCACTATCAACGTCTACACCGGTTGGCCGGACCAGCCGCTCGACGAGGACTCCCCTGTCTTCGACTGCCCACCGGACGCCGGAGCTGACTTCGGGGCAGACCTCGGCTACGCCGGCCAGTACGGCGCGCTCAAAGCCGGCTGCGAACAGGCGGTGACAGCGACTGTCGGCACCGACAAGACGACGATCCTGCGCCCCGGCGTGATCCTCGGCCGCTACGAGTACGTAGGCCGGCTCACCTGGTGGCTCGCCCGCGCCGCCCGAGGCGGCCCACTTCTGGCACCCGCCCCGGCGACACGCCCGATCCAGCCGATCGACGTACGCGACGTCGCCGACTTCGCCCTCCGCTGCGCCCGCCACGGCACGTCGGGCACCTTCAACATCACCGCCCCGGCAGGGCACGCCACGTTCGCGGACCTGGTCACCGGCTGCATCACGACAACCGGATCGGACGCGGAGCCGGTCTGGGCCGACCCCGCCTGGCTGACCGCACACGGCGTCGAGCAGTGGACCGGCCTGCCGCTGTGGCGTACCCACGCCGGAGTGTGGGCCGTCGACAGCTCACGGGCACACGCCGCCGGACTGCGCTGCGCACCTCTGACCGCGACCATCGACGACACCTGGGCGTGGCTGACCGAGGGCGGAAGCTGGATCGTCGGCGAGGGCGAAGCGGCCCGCGCCGCCGACCACGGCCTGCCGCATGACCGCGAACGCGAACTGCTGACCGAGTGGCAGCGCAGCTCAAACGCCAGGTAGCGCCGGAATCTCCGGCCGTACGGCCACGAACGCCTCGGCCCGGTCGGCAGTCGACCGGGCGATCGAGCTGGCACGCCACCGACGATCGTTGAGTGAGCCTCGGAGACTGTCGATCCGGCCGATCAGCCCGGCACGACGCCACTGCGGCGGCATCGCCCACACCGGCGCGAGCGTCGGCTCCACCGCGTCGAGCTGCCCGCCCAGCAGCAGGCAGGCCGCCAGGTCGACGCGGGCTTCCGCCACGACCGTCGGCCACTGCGCATGGGTCGCCGCCGCCAGGTCGAGAGCACGGCGCGCCGCGTCGGTGGCCTGCGCGACCTGGCCGACCTGCAGCAGTGCGGTCCCGTCGCAACGGGCCTGCTGCTCGACCGTGAACCCGAACTCGCCGCCAACGACGTCATGCAGTTCGTCACGACCGGCCTGGCTGCGGGCGTCCGCTGCGATTGCGATCGCGGACACCACCGCGCCCGCATCTCCCCGGTACGCCAGGGCACGAGCAAGGACGCTGTACGCGCGGACCCGCGCGACGCCGGCCGGGGCGAGGTCGGCGGTGGTCTGTGCGTAGTGAACGGCGTCGTCGACCTGCCCGGTCCAGTAGGCGATGGTTGCCTGCATCCCTCTGGCGTAGGCGCACGCACCGGCGTGGCCGACGATCTCGCCGTAGGCGTAGGCCGCTCGGGCGTACTGCATCGCCGGTGACCACAGGCCAAGGTCGACGCTTTCGCTGGCCAACAGCGCTGCGGCCTGGGCGGTGATCAGGTACAGCTCGGCCTGCTGCGCCGGCCTGCGGGTGTGCTCCAGCAGGCGCACCGCGAGATCGCGAATCCGAAGGGTCTCGCCGACGATCTGCTGCAGCTCCAGCTCCGGGAAGCGCCTCGCCAGCCGGCTGACGTCGTCTCGCAACTGCTCGATAGCAACATCTGACACTGCCAATGCACCTGCGTTCAAAGCGTGTTCACGGGTCTCGTGCGCGGCCTGCACGATCGATCGGACAGCCCCACCCTGGCCGAACTCTGACGGGACCTCCGGGATCGTCTCGGCCGAGGACCGGCTGGCCATCTGATCAACTTTATGCCGCCGGTGCTGCGACTCGACACGGTCAAACGCCGCCAGCAAGTCACCACCGGCGTCCAGCAGCTTGTCTGCCCGGTGCCAAAAGTCGCGCGGCGCTCGCTGACGACCGGTCTCTACGTTCGCCACACTGCTGCGGTGGTAGTGGATCAACCTCGACAACTGATGCTGCGTGTAACCGGCCGCCTGCCGCAACACCGCCAACCGATGACCCAAGACGCGACGCACCTGCAAAAGATCATCGACCGGCGACTCTTGATCACCCCAACCCTCGGCCATACACAAATGATCTCGTATCCGCCGCCCAACGTGGAGGTGCCGGTTGTCAACATTTTGTCGGCGGGCTCCGATGATCGTTTACGTTGCTCAACTGCAGCTACGGTGACCTCATGACCTCGGCCAACCCGACGATGCACCCACCCGGCCGTCCGAACGAAACCGTCAGCTGACGGGTCAAACAGATGAGCATGGCCGAACTTGGCAATCGCCTGCAACGGATACTCGACGAGATCACCCGCGAGAGAAGCCGCATTGCCGCCGTTGCTGGCATTCTTTCGGAGGAGCAGTCCAAGGCAAGATTTCTCCTGGCCGGAAGCGACCAGCTCTCGACAGGCGGGGTCGTCAGCATGGTCCACCTATCGTCGGAAAAGTTGCAAGAAGCAGACCAACTTCTACACAGCGCTGCGACAACGCTTGTCGACTACGCCGGCAGCATCGGGATAAGGCTCCGCATGTCCCCGACGAGCCGGCCAAGTACCGCGCGGCCATCGTCACGCCAGGATACCGCGCCTGCCACATCTACCACACTCGATGAACATTCGAAGAGCATCCCAAAGTGGATCGCCGAGGCAAGCCGCCGATTACCGAGACGGAAGCCAAAAGACCCAACATCCGGAATAGCCTTCATCGACGGCGAACAGATTCCAATGAGGTCCGGCCGAGATCCAAGCGCCGCCGCAGACCTAAAGCCCCGCTACCGGATGATAGCTACCACTACAGATCACTTAGAAGCAAAACTTGCCGCGCGCATGCGTCGAGAGCAAATCAAGGAGGCCAGCCTGATCACGAACAACGCCCCCTGCGACTATGAGCCATACGGATGCGACGCCATTCTGCCCCGACTGCTACCGGCCGGCTCCAGGTTGACGGTCTTCGTCCGCGATGATGACGGGCAGGTGAGGCTCTGGCGCACCTACACTGGCAACGGAAGGGCGATCGCATGAAGGTGAACTGGACCTACGACAAGGGCAGCCGCAGGGAGAACCACAGCGCTGCCGCAACAGACGCCGCAGTCCTGGACTCGCTCCTGCGCGAGGTCCAACAGCGCGCCGAGCCCGTTGTCGTGACCATCTATGACGAGGAAGCCGCTGACCCGGACGAGCTGCCGCCCGGTCTGCAACTCGGACTCGGCCACCCCACGCACGCCTTCGTCGGCTACGTCGCCGACGACGGGTACCACCTCACCGCCCCAGACGTTCAGCCGCCGGCTGCCGACATCAGCTTCGACCTAGGCGGCGTCCCGACCGAGTACCCCGCCGAGCACCTCCGCCTTCGACCCGAGACCGCCATCGCGGCAGCAGTCACGTACCTGCGCTCCGGCGGCGAACCGCCTACCCTACCGGCTCGATGAATCGCTGAGGGTCGCCTGCGAAGGAGGCAGCGTCGATGTCCGATCCTCAGCATTGCCAGGTCATCACCGCTACCGACTCCCGTGCGGTGGCGGAGACGCTGGCCGATACTGCGGTCGCGGCGCGGCTGGCTGCTTCCGCGCAGGTCGCCGGCCCGGTCAGGAGCACCTACTGGTGGCAGGGCGAGGTGGTGGCCGCCGAGGAGTGGCGGGCGACGTTCAGAACCACGGTCACCCGGTACGCGGAGTTGGAGGAGCACATCCGGGCACGTCACAACTACGACGTGCCCGGCATCGTGTGCATGCCGATCGTTGCCGGGTACGCGCCGTACCTCAAGTGGATGGCTGCCGAGACGAAGGAACGCTGACCGCTCACGCCACGTATGTCAGGTGCCGGTCGTCCAGCTCGGCGAGCGCCGGGACACAAGACTTGTTCCGGGTCAGGTAACGCAAGCCGCCCAGTTCAACCGACCCGCAGGGCTGCGGCCATCGGTGGTTGGTCGACCGGGTCACCGGAGCGGCGCATCGCCCACAACGGCGGCCCTCCCGCCGGCAAGTGGGCGACGCGGACGACGCGGTAGCCGTGGCGTTCGTAGAACACTCGCTGCCGTTGGCTGCTGGCCTCGACTACCGCCGGCATCCCGATCCGGTCGAGACGGGCATGTTGCGCGCCCAGCAGCGCCGACCCGATGCCCTTGCGTCTCAGCCAGGGTGCCGCCGCCAGAAACGCCAAGTGGTGGTGTCGGCCGGTCGGCTCCAGCCGGCCGGCCGTGAAGGTGTAGTGCGCGTACGGGCCATGCCGGTCACCGCAGGACCGCAACCTGCGCCGCTGATGCTCCGCACCCAGCAGCCGGTCCGCCGGGTGCGGATACCAGATCGCCACCCCGTCGCAGTGCCCGACCACATCGACGATCCCGTGCCGCACACCGAACTCCAACTCGGCGGTGAAGAACCGGTGCATCGTCAGGTACCGCAACGCGTGATCGTTGATCAGCCACGCCACCACTGGATCCACCACACACGACTGCGCCAACAACTCCCCAACGGCTCGACGTCGGCGGACGTGGCGGTCCGTACGGTCAGCACGGCCGCCACGTCCACACCAGGAACCGGTCGAACAACTCCGTCGCCGTCACGTCGGGCAGGTCGAACGCCGCCTCGGTCATCCGCTCCACCGCATACGTCGCCAACGCGACCGGCCCGAACACGGCCGCCAACTCGACCCGCGCCACCGCACACGGCCACGCCCCGCCACAGCCGGCACACGACCACGACGGCCGCACCGCCACATGACCACCACCGCGGCCGCCGCTGTCGGCCGCCGGCTCCACACCGGGCACATCGCGGTACGCAGCACCGCCGACCCGGACGACCCCAGGCTGCCCGTCATGTCGGACGACCAGCACCCCACCACCGGCGGCGGCCAGATCCCGCAACTCCTCCCTCACCGCGACCACCGACCACGGTTCACCCGAGCCGCGTCCACAGCCGCCCAACCGACAGCCCTCGCCCGACCAGCACCAGCCGCACCGGGCGCGCCGGCCGGCCCGGTCGGGCTGAACCGCATCGAATGCCGAGGCGCACAATCCGCACGGCCCCGGCGTTGTTCCTCTATGCCTGATTTGATCACGGTTTGTTAGATGCGGTAGACGGCGAAG
>NZ_JBHMIM010000104.1:0-9376 GCF_048060115.1 Micromonospora sp. LOL_023 | reverse complement strand
GGGTGTTGACCCGGTCTCGGCCGTGGCCGGCGACCGACGAACCGCGTCGGGCGGGGGTGTCGTCGTTCGGCGTCAGCGGCACCAACGCCCACCTGATCCTGGAACAGGCCGAGCCAGCCGGGGAAACCGGCACCGGCGGTACCGAACTGCCGCAGCCGACCCGCCGGTTCCACCGCAAACGCTACTGGCTGGACGACCGGGCACCGGCCGGAGATCTGGCGACCGTCGGGCTGGACCCCGCCGACCATCCCCTCCTCGCCGCCGTCACCGTCGTGGCCGACACCCAGGGGGCGGTGCTCACCGGACGGTTGTCCACCGTCTCCCACCCATGGCTCGCCGAACACCGGGTCCACGGCGAGGTGATCCTGCCGGGCACCGCCTTCGTCGAGCTCGCCGTCCGGGCCGCCGACCAGATCGGCTGCGCCCACATCGCCGAACTCACCCTGCACGCTCCGATGCGCCTGCCGGCGCAGGGCGGCGTACGGATCCAGGTCGTCGCCGGTGAAGCCGACGACACCGGTGCCCGGCGGATCGGCATCCACTCCCGGGCCGAGCAGGCCGTTCCCGCGCGGTCGTGGACCTGCCATGCCACCGGTCACCTCACCACCGCCTCGACCCCGTCCGGGAACGACCGGCCGGAGGCCGAGCTCAGCTGGCCACCGGCCGGCGCGGAGCCGGTCCCGATCGACACCCTCGACGACACGATGGCCGGTGCCGGTCTCGACTACGGACCGGCCTTCCGCGGGTTGCGCGCCGTGTGGCGTCAGGGTCCCCTGCTCTGGGCCGACGTACGGCTTCCCGACCCCGGTGACGCCGACCGCTTCGGCCTGCACCCGGCCGTGCTCGACGCCGCCACCCAGGCACTCGCCGTCGACCTGGGCGCCGGGCAGGGCCATGCCCGGTTGCCGTTCTCCTGGTCCGGCGTCACCCTGCACGCCACCGGCGCCGCCGAACTGCGGGTCAGGTTCACCCCGACCGCACCGGACACGTACGCCGTCGCGGCCTTCGATCACGCCGGTCACCTTGTCGCCACCGCGGCAGCGGTCACCTTCCGGCCGGTCTCCGCCGCCACGGCGACGCCGGCGCACACCGCCGACCTGCACCGGCTCGACTGGATCGCGATGGCGGACCTGGGGCGCGACCGCCCGGCCGAGGGCGTGCACCTGCTCCGCCTCGACGAGATCTGCGGCGACGATCCGGACACGATCCGTAGGCACTGCCGGCAGTTGCTGGCGAGGTTGCAGCAGTGGCTCGGTGACGCCACCAACAGCGGCACCCGGCTGGCCGTCGTCACCCGGGGCGCCGTACCGGTCGCCGGCACCGGCGGTGATCTCGCCGGCGCGGCCGTCTGGGGGCTGGTACGGTCCGCCCAGGCCGAGCACCCCGACCGGTTCCTACTGGTCGATGCGGACCCGGCTGACATCGCCCCGTCCGACGTCAGCGGTGGACAAGCCACCGGCGACTCCCGCGCCGACACCCACACCGTCGCGGCGGCGGTCGCGGCTGCGCTCGCCGCAGGGGAACCGCAGGTGGCTGTGCGCGGTGGCGCGGCACACGTGGCCCGGCTGGCCCACCTTCCGGCAGCGGGCAACGCTCGGCCGGTGCTCGATCCGGCCGGCACCGTACTGATCACCGGCGGGCCGGGATCGCTCGGCGCCATCGTGGCTCGACACCTGGTCAGCCGCTACGCTATCCGGCATCTGGTGCTGCTGAGCCGCCAGGGAGATCAGGCTCCCAGAGCCGACACGCTCGTCGCCGAGCTCGCCGAACTCGGCGCGCGGGCACGGGTGGTCGCCTGCGATGTGGCTGACCGCGCCGCCCTGGCCCGCGTGCTGAGCGGAATGACCGCAGAGCGGCCGTTGACCGCCGTCGTGCACGCCGCCGGGGTCGTCGCCGACGGCGTCGTCACCGCGATGACCCCGCACCAACTCGACGCGGTCCTGGCGCCCAAGGTCGCCGGGGCGCTGCACCTGCACGAGCTCACCGCCGGGATGGACCTGGCCGCGTTCGTGATGTTCTCCTCCCTGTCCGGGGTGCTCGGCGCGCCGGGGCAGGCCAACTACGCTGCCGCCAACTCGGTTCTGGACGCGCTGGCGGCCCGGCGGCACCGGGCGGGGCTGCCCGCCGTCTCCGTGGCCTGGGGCCAGTGGGACGCCGACGGCGGTATGACCGGAGCGCTCGCCGAGGCCGACCGTGCCCGGATGGCCCGCAGCGGCGTACTACCGCTGTCTGTGCCCGCCGGGCTGGCACTTTTGGACGCCGCCGTCGTCGCCGCCGATCCCGCCGTCGTCGCCGCCGCGCTGCAACCGGCCCGGCTGCGTGCCGGCGACGGCGTACCGCCGGTCTTCAGCTCGCTGGTGGGCCCGCTCACCCGGCCGGCTGCGGGCAGTGGCGCCGGAACGCTCGCCGTGCGCCTCACCGAGCTCGCCGAGCGGGAACGGGCGCACCTGCTCCTCGACCTGGTCCGTACCCACGTCGCGACCGTGCTGGGACACGAATCACCGGAGGCGGTCGCCGCCGACCGTGAGTTCCACCAGCTCGGCTTCGACTCGCTCACCGCCGTCGAGCTGCGCAACGCGTTGACCGCGGCGACCGGCCTGCGGCTGCCCGCCACCCTGGTGTTCGACCATCCCACGGCCAGTGCGGTGGCCGAGTACCTGCGCGCCGAACTTGTCGTCGACGAGAGCCAGCCGGGAGGAGCCCCCGTTGCCGAGTCGTCGGCAGGCACCGACGAGCCGATCGCGATCGTCGCGATGGCCTGTCGCTACCCGGGCGGCGTCAGCTCCCCGGAGCAGCTGTGGACCCTCGTCGCCGACGGGGTCGACGCCATCGGCGAGTTTCCCGCCGACCGAGGCTGGCAGATCGACCAGCTCTACGACGCCAACGGGGAACGGCCCGGCAGCACGTACGTGCGTACCGGGGGATTTCTCTACGACGCCGCCGATTTCGATGCCGGCTTCTTCGGCATCTCACCTCGCGAGGCCCCGACTGTCGACCCACAGCAGCGGCTGCTGCTGGAAACCTCGTGGGAGGCAGTCGAACGGGCCGGGATCGACCCGTTGTCCCTGCGGGGCAGCGCCACCGGAGTCTTCGTCGGCGTCCAGTACCACGACTACGTCGCCAGCAGCTCCACCGGCGCGGTGGTGTCCGGTCGGGTGGCCCACCACTTCGGATTCGAAGGCCCGGCGGTCAGCGTCGACACCGCCTGCTCCTCGTCGCTGGTATCGATGCACTGGGCGGCACAGTCGCTGCGTACCGGGGAATGCACATTGGCGCTGGCCGGCGGAGTCACTGTGATGGCGACCCCGGAGACGTTCGTCGAGTTCAGCCGGCAACGCGGGCTGGCCCGTGACGGTCGCTGCAAGGCCTTCTCCGCCGACGCCGACGGCACCGCCTGGGCGGAGGGCGCCGGAGTACTCGTCCTGGAACGACTCTCAGATGCCCGCCGGCACGGTCATCCGGTGCTCGCCGTCATCCGGGGTTCGGCGGTCAACTCCGATGGCCGGTCCAACGGGCTCACCGCCCCGAATGGACCCGCCCAGCAGCGGGTGATCCGCCAGGCGTTGGTCAACGCCGGTCTGCGACCAGACGACGTCGACGTGGTGGAGGCGCACGGCACCGGTACGGCGTTGGGCGACCCGATCGAGGCGCAGGCCCTGCTCGCCACCTACGGACAGGACCGGGGCGAACCGCTCTGGCTGGGCTCGCTCAAGTCGAACATCGGGCACACTCAGGCCGCAGCCGGGGTCGCCGGAGTGATCAAGATGGTCCAGGCGATGCGGCACGGGACGATGCCGCGGACGCTGCACGTGACCGAGCCGTCTACGCATGTCGACTGGGACGCAGGCAAGGTGCGACTGCTGACCACGGACCGGCTGTGGCGGCGGACCGGCCAGCCCCGCCGGGCCGCGGTGTCGTCCTTCGGCGTCAGCGGTACCAACGCCCACGTGGTGCTGGAGGAGGCAGACCCGCAGGAAGCCTCCGTCACAGCCGGCGGTGGGGCCGGCGGTGGGGCCGGCGGTGGTGACGGCGGTGGTGACGGCGGTGGTGACGGCGAGCCGCCCGTGGTGCCGTGGCTGCTGTCCGCTCGTACCCGCCAGGCACTGCAGGCACAGGCGGAGCGGCTGCTCAACCACGTTGACGACACCGACGACGAAGCGGCCGACCTCGGCTATTCCACCGTGTTCCGCCCGCAGTTGGAGCACCGGGCCGTGCTGCTCGGCGCGGAACGGGCTGACTTCCTGCTCGGGCTCGTCGCACTCGTCGACGGCGCCGAGGAGGACGGGTCGGTGACCGGCACGGTCAGCAGCGGCGGCCTCGCTTTCGTCTTCTCCGGCCAGGGCGCGCAGCACCCCCGGATGGGACGGCAGCTCGCGGCCCGGTTCCCGGTGTTCGCGGCGGCGCTGCACGAGGTGACCAGCGAGTTCGACACCCGCTTGGATCCGCCGCTGGGTTCAGTGCTCGCCGCCGAGCCGGGCAGCGCCGAGGCCGCGCTGCTCGACCAGACCGCCTACACCCAGGCCGGGGTGTTCGCCGTCGAAGTCGCCCTGCTGCGGTTGCTGGAGTCGGTCGGGGTCTGCCCGGACCGGCTCGCTGGACACTCGATCGGTGAGCTGGCGGCGGTGTACGCCGCCGGCATGCTCTCGCTGTCCGACGCGTGTGCCCTGGTCGCCGCCCGGGGCACCCTGATGCAGGCGCTGCCAGCCGGCGGTGCGATGCTCGCCGTACAGGCCAGCGAGGACGAGGTACGTCCGCTGCTGACCGGCCGGCTGGACCTCGCCGCCGTCAACGCGGCGCAGTCGGTGGTGCTCTCCGGCGAGGAGCAGGAGATCCGGGCCGCCGCCGAAAGGTTCGCCGGGCAGGGCAGGGCGGTGACCCGGCTGCGCGTGTCGCACGCGTTCCACTCGGCGGCGATGGAACCGATGCTGGCCGCGTACCGCGAGGTGGTCGAGTCGGTGACCTTCCGGGCGCCCAGGGTGCCGCTGGTCTCCACGCTTACCGGCGCGGCGGCGGACCCGGAGCAGTTGTGTTCGGTGGAGTACTGGGTACGGCAGGTGCGCGAGCCGGTGCGGTTCCACGACGCGGTCTGCTGCCTCGAACGCGCCGGCATCACCCGGTTCGTCGAGGTCGGGCCGGACGCCGTGCTCGTCCCGCTGGTGTCGCGTCGCGTCGCCGCGACAGCCACGCCGCCGACGGTGGTGCCGACGATGCGGCGGGGCCGCGACGAGCCGCGTATGTTGCTGGACACGCTCGCCCGGTTGCACGTGTGCGGCGTCGCGGTGGACTGGCCGGCGGTCCTCGCCGACCTTCCGGTGCGCCGGGTGCCCCTGCCCACCTACGCCTTCCAACGCCAGAGATACTGGTTGGACAGTGTCGCGGGAGTCCTCGCTGACCCGACCGCCGGTGCTCATCCGCTCGTCGACCGGGTGGTCGAACTACCTGGCTCGGGCGGCCTGATGCTGACCGGCCGGCTGTCCGTCGCGACCCACCCCTGGCTGGCCGACCACGTGGTACACGGACTCACCGTGCTGCCCGGCGCCGGTCTCGTCGAACTCGCCACGCGGGCCGGCGACCAGCTGGGGTGCGGGCGGATCGAGCAGCTCGACTTCGAACGCGCATTGGTCCTCCCGGCTGGCGGCAGCGTCGCCGTGCAGGTGGAGGTCGGCGCCGCCGACGAACGTGGGGCGCGGCGTGTCCTGGTGCACTCCCGAGCCGCGTCCGCCGGAGCCGACCTGCCCTGGCAGCGGCATGCCAGCGGGGTGCTCGTGCCGGACCCGGCGGCCGCCGACCGGCTGGCACCAGCCCCGGAGTTCACCCAGTGGCCGCCACCGGGAGCCGTCCCGGTGCCGCTTGACGGCTGGTACGACGAGCTCGCCGTGACCGCCGGAATCGCATACGGTCCGGTGTTCCGCGGGGTCCACACGGTGTGGCGGCGGGCCGACGAGGTGTACGCCGACGTCGCCCTGCCGGCCGCGGCCGGTACCGACGCCGCCGATTTCAACCTGCACCCGGCGTTGCTGGACGCGGCCTGGCAGCTGGTGGCGCACAGCCCGGTGGCGGTGGCCGGCCCGCTGCTGCCCTTCACGGTTACCGGGATGAGCCTGTTCGCCGCCGGCCCCGTCGAGGCGCGGGTGCGCCTACGGGTGGCAGGGCCGACGACGGTGTCGGTCGAGATCTTCGACGGTGCCGGTGAACCGGTCGCCACCGTCGACGCGCTCGCGCTGCGTCCCGCCGGTGATCCGTCGCAGGGCCTCGGCAACCCAGAGGTGTCCGCTGACGAACCATCAGCGGCCAGCCGCGACGACGCAGGGCCGGGCGACGGGCCAGCGGCGGCTCTGCTGCGAGTCCAGTGGCGGCCGGTCGCCGTACCCGACGCGTCAGACAGCGGAATCTGGCAGCTGGTCGGCCCGGACCGCTGGATGCTGGCCGCGTCGCTCGCCGCGACGGCCGTACCGGACTTCGACGCCGTGATCACGTCGGCGGACGGCGGCGACGGCGAGGACCGGCCGGTGTTCCTGCTCAGTTGCGGCGGTGGCCCGGACCCGGACGTCGTGCACGGAGAAACCCGGCGGACGGTCGAGGCACTGCGAACCTGGCTGGCCGACAGCCGGTTCGACGGGTCGAGGCTGGTGGTGGTGACCGGCAGGGGCGTACCGGTCGGTCCCGCCGCCGACGCCGACCCGGCCGGTGCCGCCGTCTGGGGCCTGGTACGCAGCGCGCAGGCCGAGCACGCCGGCCGGATCGTGCTGGTTGACATCGAGCCGGATCGGGTCTCGCCCGCCCTGCTGGCCGCGGCGGTGTCCACGGGGGAGCCCCAGGTGGCGGTCCGCGACGAAGCCCTGTACGTGCCCCGCCTGGTGCCGAGCGGTCCGCCGCCACCGGACACGCCCCCCACACCCCCGGACTTCGGCTCGGGCACGGTCCTGGTGACCGGGGCGACCGGCGCTCTCGGCCGGGTGATCGCCCGGCACCTGGTGACCGGTCACGGCGTACGGCATCTGTTGCTGACCAGCCGGCGGGGCATGGCCGCGCCCGACATGACGCGGCTGCGTACCGAGTTGCTCGACCTCGGAGCCCAGGTCACGGTCACGGCCTGCGACGTCACCGACCGAGATGAGGTTGCACGGTTGCTCGCCACGGTGCCGTCGGAGCATCCGCTCACCGGCGTCGTGCACGCGGCCGGCGTTCTCGATGACGCGGTGATCGGTTCGCTGACCGCCGACCGGATGTCGAACGTGTTACGGCCCAAGGTCGACGCCGCTTGGCACCTGCACGAGCTCACCAGGGACACGCCGCTCGCCGCGTTCGTGACGTTCTCATCCGCCGCCGGGGTCCTCGGCCCACCCGGTCAGGCCAACTACGCCGCGGCCAACGCCTATCTTGACGGGTTGGCCGCCCACCGGCGAGCGCACGACCTGCCGGCCACGTCACTGGCCTGGGGCCTGTGGTCCACTGCCGATGAGGGGATGGGCGGCACGTTGACCGAGGTCGACCTGCGGCGGCTCGCCGAGACCGGTGTCCACCCGCTCGACGCCGAGACCGGTCTCGGCCTGTACGACAGGGCGGTGGCCCTGCCCGACGCCGTGCTGGTGCCGATCCGGCTCGACCCGGCGAAGCTGGGGCCGGACCGGTCCCCGTTGCTCGAGGGCCTAGCCTTGGCCCCGCCGGTGGGCGGTGGGGCAGCCGGCACGCGACGGCGCTTTGCGCGGGACGCGGGCGGCGGCGCGGCGACCGGTGGGGCCGGCGGCGACCGGCTCCGCGAGCAGCTCGCCGGCAAGTCCCGCCCGCAGGCGCAGGAACTGCTGCTGGAGATGATCCGCAGTGAGGCGGCGAAGCTGCTCGGGCACCCGGGGCCGGAGGCAATCGAGCCGGAGCGGGCCTTCAGCGAGCTGGGCTTCGACTCGTTGGCCGCGATCGGGTTCCGCAACCGGTTGACCCTGCTCACTGGCCGGCAGCAGCCCGCGACGTTGATCTTCGACTATCCCAACGCCGCCGCGCTGGCCCGGCAGTTCGCCGCCGATCTGGTGCCAGACACCGTCGACGGCAGCGCGGCGCTGCCCGACGACGAGATCCGGGCGGCGCTGAGCAGCATCCCGCTGGGCCGGCTACGTGACGCCGGACTGCTGGAGAGCCTGCTCGCGCTGGCTGGCGCGTCCGCGCGCCCAGCCGGCGCGCCCCACCTGGCGGGCAGCTCCGCGATCGACGAGATGGACACCGAGAACCTCATCAGCATGGCCCTGCAGACGGCCGACTTCGGCGAGTGACGCGAGAGGTGTGAGATAGAAATGACGCAGGCGGACCAGAGGATCGTCGACGCTCTCCGCGCGTCGCTGAAGGAGAACGAGCGACTCCGCGAGTACAGCCGCCAGCTCACCGAGGCGGCACACGAGCCGATCGCCATCATCGGCATGGCGTGCCGGTTTCCCGGCGGAGTGACCAGCCCGGAAGGGCTGTGGCGGCTGCTGGTCGACGAGGTCGATCCGATGGGCGAGTTCCCCACTGACCGGGGCTGGGACCTGGACAGGCTCTACGATCCCGACAGCACCCGCCCCAACACGACCTACGTACGGCAGGCCGGTTTCCTCTACGACGCGGGCGACTTCGACGCCGACTGGTTCGGCATCGCCCCCCGCGACGCGCTGCTGATCGACCCTCAGCAGCGGTTGCTGCTGGAAAGCACCTGGGAGGCGTTCGAACGCGCCGGTATCGCACCGGCGTCGGTCCGCGGCAGCCGGACCGGCGTTTTCGCCGGGGTCATGTACCACAACTATCCGGGCAGCTACGGGTCGTCGGGTGTGGTGTCCGGGCGCGTCTCGTACCACTTCGGTTTCGAAGGACCGGCGATCACAATCGACACCGCCTGCTCGTCGTCCCTGGTGGCGCTCGACCTCGCCGTACAGTCGCTGCGCCGGGGGGAGTGTTCCCTCGCCGTCGCCGGCGGTTCGTCGGTGATGGCCTCCCCGCAGACCTTCGTCGAGTTCAACCTGGAGGACACCCAGTCGCGGGACGGCCGGTGCCGTTCCTTCTCCGACGACGCCGACGGGCCGGCCTGGGCCGAGGGCGTCGGGGTGCTGCTCGTCGAGCGGTTGTCCGACGCGCGCCGAAACGGCCACCGCGTCCTCGCCGTGGTTCGCGGCTCCGCGGCCAACTCTGACGGCGCGTCGAACGGGCTGACCGCGCCGAACGGTCCGGCTCAGCAGCGGCTGATCCGGCAGGCGTTGGCCAACGCCCGGATGTCCGCCGACCAGGTCGACGCGGTCGATGGCCACGGCACGGCCACCGAACTGGGTGACCCGATCGAGGTACAGGCGTTGTTGGCGACGTACGGGCAGGGGCGGGACGCGGATCGTCCGTTGTGGTTGGGGTCGTTGAAGTC
>NZ_JBHMIM010000103.1:0-9552 GCF_048060115.1 Micromonospora sp. LOL_023 | reverse complement strand
CGCAACTCGCCTCGTGTCCGGTTCTCAACACGGACAGAACCTCTCAAGCCGGAACAACGCCGGGGCCGTGGATCAACTCCCACTTGGCCCGACCAAGGACTGAACCAAGATTCACAGTCGATCCAGCTCTTTATGCATTGACTCCCATCAGTCAATGGCGTTACGGTGTCCCTGCGCCTGGACCAACACGGGGAAGGACAGGCAAGCAATCCAAGAGCAGCCTGACGGCAACCCCTCGGCTGGATCGTCGCGCTCACTTGTCTTCCCAGGCGCTCCATTGGTGCGTCGATCGAGGTCCCCACCCTCAACATCACGGGAGGAACGTACGTGGACGCTGGATTCCCGAAATCGAAAGACACCAGCCACCCTCACCGGACCGGAGTCACGGCCCCACTCAGTCTACTCACCGCACTGACCACCAGCGCCCTGCTGATGATGTCCGGCATGCCGGCCCAGGCCGCACCGCCTGCCAACCCGACCCAGGATGCACGCATTGTCACCGAACAGGGCACCCACATCGTCACGGGGCGGGACGCGAAGGGTGCGACCCGCACCGGAGCGATCGCACCGGGAACGGTGACCCGCGCCGCGCCACCAAAGGTGACGGGCCACCCTCCGCTGCCGCAGCAGGGCTTCAGTAAACGCTCGAGCGGGACCGCCTTCGGTGACTTCTGGCAGTTGCAGATGAACCTCTGCAACAGCGGTCACGCCGGTTGTTACGCCGACGGGTACGCGATCGACGAGGGCGCGTACATGATCTATCTGCTCATGCCAGACCTCGTCACCGTCAACGAGGTCTGTCTCGGGGACGTCGCGAACGACCTCGCGCCGGCGATGGCCGGCGCATGGGCCGGCGACTGGGCGTTCTACGTGTTCATGCCCGCCGTCACCGCCGCTGGAACCCCGGTAACCTGCACAAACGGCGACGAGTACGGGGTAGCTGTGATCGGGCACATGCCTGACTCCATGTACTACGGCTTCGACGCCTTCGGCGGACATTACGGCAACCAGGACTCCGGCAACGAGAAGCGCGCCTTCGCCTGCCTGTACGCCATCGACCACTATTACGCCTGCACAACTCATCTGAGCAGCAACAGCGAGCCGGTCGCCCTCGCTCAGTGCCTGGAACTGCTGACTGGGGTCATCCCCGCGATCCGCACGTATGAAGGCGTGTACCGACCCACTGTGATCGGCGGCGACCTCAACCTGGAATATGACACCAGTGATCCGGAGAATGTGCAGAACTGCGTTCCGTCCGGATACACCCGCAAAGGCGACGGAAAGGTGCAGCACATCATGGCGACCAACGACACGCCGTTCTACGACACCGAGACGTACCTGATGTTCTACACCGACCATCAAGCGTTTCTGGCCAAGCTGACCATGCCCTGACGGGCCGACCCGAGCATCAGCCGGGCCAGTGGGGCCCGAGCCAACAGACCGGGTGACCGGGCCACGTGCCGGGATCCGATCGAGCCGGTTCCGCCGACGCATGTCGATCTGTTGGCGGGACCGGTACGGACCGGAGGGACAGCAGTGTCCAGTATGATCCAGCGTACTGATCCGGCGGGAGGGCTACGGGGGCAGAGCGTGCACCGAATCCGGTCGTCCACGTCGCACCGACCGAAGGGCACACCACCCCGGTTGAAGGGCAGCGGCTCCGTTCACCCGGTCCGGGTCGCGGTCGCCGTCTGGTTCGCCGCAGCCGTCGTCGCCGTCGCCCAGTCGGTGGCGGCGCTCACCCGCGCCCGGCACGACCGGCTCGCCGACCTCGACGTATACGTGGAGGCGGTCACCGGGCTACGGCAGGGCACCAGCCTCTACGACTACGCTGCGGCGAGCACCGGGGCACCGTTCACCTATCCGCCCCTGTCCGGCCTGCTGTTCGTACCGCTGACGCTGATCGACATCGACGTGCTGCGGGTGATCTGGACGGCGGCCACCGTTGCGCTGGTGGCGCTGCTCGCCGTGATCGTGTCCCGCGCCGATGGGGCCCACCGGCTCCTGCCCCGGCAGGTGGCACCGGCGGCGATCGCCCTGCTGCTGTTCGCGTCGGCTCCGGTCTCCAGCAACCTCCGGTTCGGCCAGGTCAGCGTGATCCTGACCCTGCTGGTGCTGGTCGACTGCCTGGGGCGTGCCCCGCGTCGGCTAGCTGGTGTCGCCACCGGACTGGCCGCCGCGATCAAGCTCACCCCGCTGATCTTCATCCCGTACCTGTGGCTCGCCGGCGAGCGACGGGCGGCGGTCACCGCGACCGGGACCTTCCTCGCCGGTACCGGCCTGGCCTGGCTGATCCTGCCAGGCGAGTCGGCGCGGTTCTGGCTCACCGAGATGTGGGACGTCGACCGGGTCGGCAACATCGTCACCGCCGGCAACCAGTCGATCAACGGTGCCCTACTACGGTTGGGAGCACCCGACGACGCTCGTACCCTCGTGCTGTTCACCGCCGGGCTCGCGGTGGTCACGATCGCCCTGGTACGCGGCGCGGTCGCCTACCGGGACGGGGACCGGCTGGCCGGCGTGGTGATTGTCGGCGCCGCCGGCCTGGCGTTCTCGCCGGTGTCCTGGACCCACCATCAGACCTGGCTCGTGCTAGCCGCTCTGCTGGTGGTGAGCGGGCGCCGAGGCCGCGCACTGGCCTGGACCGGTCTGGTGGCTGCCACCATGATTCTGCCGGTGATGTCAATGGGCGACGGGCTGCCCTCCGCAGACCTGACCGACAACGTCCGGGTGCTGCTCGCGTTGGTGGTGGCCTGCCTGGTCCCGACCGTCGGGGCCCGACCAGGTTCCGGTCTTCCCGGCCGGGCCGAGGTGCCCAACCTCACCGCCCGACGCTTTAGGACGACGGCTTGGCGGTAGTAAGTTCGCCGCAGCGGGGGCACCAGCTGCTCTTCACCTTGAACGAGAACAGCCCGGCGAGGTAGCCGAGCAACACGGCACTGGTCAGGGCACAAACGTCCATCGTGATCCACTTTCCACTGGGGTCTGGAATGGGGTCGGGCTCGTGGTTGCCGCCACCGGCCCGACCCCGGCTCGCACAGACGGCAGGCGGGTTATGGGTGTACGGCTGGCAAGGGGTCGACGCCGTTGGGTGGCCGGTGTCGCTGCAGCACCCCGGGGCGGGTCAACGCCGACTTGTAGACGCCGATCGCGGCCATCCGCCCGTCCCGACCCGCCAACATGATCGTCGCGAGGATGCCGACCACCGGGGACTCGGCGTCGTCCAGGCCGTACCGGATGTCGGAGACCCGGACCGTCATCGACCGATCGCCGAACACCCAGTCGGCCTTGCCGAGATGCAGCGTGTCACCGACCCGCAGGAGATTACCGTCGGCCATCAGTCGTCCCGGCCGTCGTGAACGTACCCGTCCGGCCAGAGTCCGGCGTACTGCAACACCGCCCGCACCCGACGCGCCTTGACCTGATCCCACCGGTCTAACACCGCCAACGCGCTGGTGAACGGCGGACACAGCGCCGGCCCGTCGCACGCCCGGCACTCGGCCAACCGGCTCGGCATGTGCACGGCGACCGTCTCCCGCGCCCGGTCCAACACGTCAGCGTCCGGCCGGTTCCGCATCGCCGCCGCCACCTCGTCCAGCACCGCCCGTTCGGCGTCGACAGCCGGACGCTCGGCGTCCGGCGCAGACGCCACCCCGCGCGCGGCCAGCAGCCGGAAACGCGGATCACTCCCGATGTCCGTCTGCCCCGGCGTCCGTCGCGGCAACGGCGGCCGGTTCGGCGTCGGACCTTCATTGCGAACGACGTACGGCGACCCGCCATACCTACTGCGGGGACCTTGGTTCCTGGTCAAGAGCTTCTCCTTCGCAGGGAGGACTGTTGAGAGGTCTGCGGCAGGTACAGGGCCGAATTCAGGCACAGCGGGCAAGAGCACTGGGGTCACCAGTGCCCTCGATTCAACATCCGTGATCCGTGGGGGCCGGGATCCTTGGCCGACTGACCAGCGCAGGAACCTCAAGTAAGCAGAGCTTATAATGATTGTGATAAGGCTGCAAGTGGCGTTGGCCAACAAGGTTCCCCACCCGAGTACGGTCAGTGAGCCAAGCCGCCACGCATCCGGCACCATGATCGGAGGCAGCAACCGGAGGCAACCATGACAGACCAAGGCTGGACCAGCAGCTCAGACCCGTACCTCGTCGCGCAGCAGCACGACGCGTGGTCCGCCGAGGCCGCCGGCCGGGGACGCGTCGGCACGCAACAGCTACTCGGCGTCGAGACCGTCGACGCGGACACACAGGTCAGACGCGCACTCGGACTCGCCGCCGGCGAACGAGCCATCGTCCGTCGCCGCCTCATCCTCGAAGACGACCGGCCCGTCGAACTCGCCGACTCCTACTACCCGGAACCCATCGTCGCCGGCACCCCACTCGCCGACAACCGCAAGATCAAAGGCGGCGCGGTACGGGTCCTCACCGGCCTCAACCTCGCACCCCACCAGGTCAGCGAACACGTCACCGCACGACGGCCGACCGATCAGGAACAGGAACTCCTCGACATCGCCGCCGACGAACCGGTCCTGGTCCTCACCCGCATCAGCCGCGCTGCCACCGGCCAACCCGTCGAGTACGCCGTCATGCGCACCGTGACCAGCCGCTCCACCGGCCACACCTACCAGATGCAGGTCCCACCCGCATGACCAACGAACCCGACCCCGCCGCTGCCAATGACGTACGCGACCGCCAGCGCCAGATCGCGGCCGATCTCCGCCGACAGATCCTCACCGGCGAGTTCAAGCCCGGCGACAAGGTGCCCTCCACGGCCCAGCTCTGCGAGCGGTACGGCGTCTCCAACCTCACCACCCAACGCGCACTCGCCATCCTCAAGAAGCAAGGATTCGTCCGTGGCGAGTCCGGGGTCGGCGTGTTCGTCACTGCCAACCAGCCGATCGTGGTCGAAGCGAACCACTACCCGGGCCAGACCAGCAGCGCCAATCCGTACCCGTGGATCAGTGAGATCGCAAGTCACGGCCGCCGCAAGACCAGCCGCCTGCTCTCCGTTGACGAGGTAACGCCGCCGGTCGCGGTCGCCGCGGCGTACGACCTCGAACCCGACACCAGCGTCATCCGCCGGCGGCTTCTGCTCCTGCTCGACGACGTCCCGGCCGAACTGGTTACCAACTACTACCGCACCGACCTCGCGCATGGCACCTCGCTCGCCGAGCACCGCCTGATCAAAGGCGGATCCCTCCGGGTGCTCGCCGGACTCGGCAAGCACGCCGGACCAGCCGTCGACGACGTCGAAGCCACCATGCCCACCATCGACGAGTTCATCGCCCTGCAGATGCCCGACGACATGCCCGTGCTGCGTCAGTTCCGCACCGTCTACACCACCGACGGCGAACCCATCGAAGTGACCGAAATGATCAAAGCCGCCCACCGGCACAAGGCCAGATACCTCCTACCCGGACCGCAGGAAGGCTGACCCTTCGGTGCTTCCTGCCGGACCTGGAAAGATCGACGGCGCCGAGGCGGCGACTCAGTCAACCAGGTCAGCGCGGGGGTCGATCACCCAATGGTGCGACCGGATGACGCGGTCGGCGAACGGCACGCTGGTCTCGCCAAGCAACGTGAATCCGAGGCTTCGGCAGACACCGTTCGACGCGACGTTGGACACCGCCGGGTACGCGTGCACACTGCCCCAACGGCCGTCGGCGGCAGCCCGACGCAGCAGCGTACCGGCCGCCCACCTGGCAAGCCCTCGGCCCTGAAACTCGGGCAGCACCATCCACCCGATCTCGGACACCGGCCCGTCGTCGAGGTCATGGGTCCACAGAGCCACCGAACCGGCGACCGTGGCCGGGTCGGCCGCGTCCGGCACGATCATCTTGATCCACTGGGTGTCGGCGGCCGCCGACTGGACGTCCCGCTCGACCTTGACCGCGATGCCGTCGACCGGCAGTGGCCCGCCGAGGTCGGCCATCATCACTGGGTCGCAGCGCATCCGGACGTACGCGTGGACATCATCGGGCCGTACGTCTCGTAGCAGCACGCTGACTCCCCCTGCTTCGTCGAGCACCGCCTTCAGGTTGGCACACCGCGTGCACCCATGCCGGGCCGGTTGGTCGGACCCTCGATAGAGTCGAACGCGGTACCCGCACCCACGGAGAAGGTTACCGATCACATGGCGACGCAGGTCATCGTGCTCAACGGCGGATCCAGCTCCGGCAAGTCCGGGATCGTCCGGTGCCTTAAGCACCTGCTGCCCGGCCCGTGGATCAGCTTCGGCATCGACGACCTGATCGAGCGGCTACCGCCGACCATGGTGACGTTCGGCGCGCAGGGCGAGGTCATCCTCGGCGACGGCTTCGACGAGATGCAGCACGCCTGGCGGGTGGGCGTCGCGGCGATGGCGAGGGCCGGGGCACACATCATCATCGACGAGGTCTTCCTCGGCGGCGGTGTCTCCCAGGAGCAGGCGCGTCGATATCTGGACGGCCTGTCCGTGCTGTGGGTCGGGGTGCGGTGTGCTGCGGACATCGCGGCGGCGCGGGAGATCGCCCGTGGTGACCGGGTGGTCGGAATGGCAGCGTCGCAGGCCCAGATCGTCCACCAGGGAGTCGACTACGACATCGAGGTGGACACCAGCCACCTGGAGTCGCTGGTCTGTGCCCAGACGATCGCCGCGCGGGTGGACGCCACACCGCAGGGCTGACCGGCTCAGCCCTTCGGCTCTGGAGGCTCGACGTACCTGACCGGGCTGATCTGCGGCAGGTGCAGGAGGAGGTCGACGGAACCGGCGAGGTCGTCGAGCTCGGAGTAGTGCCGCTCGTCCTCGTCGGGGCGGTACATGCCGGAGATGAGGCGTACGGCGTGCCGGCCGGCCAGCCACCGCCCGACGGCTTCGGGTTTCGGGGCGGCGGTCAGGTCGACCGCGTACCCCGCGCCCAGCCTGGCCGCGACGTGGTCGAGCGTCTGGTCCAGGCTGCCGGGGCGGGGTGCCGGGAGGTGGAAGCCCCGGATGCGGCCGGACCCGAAGGTGGTCAGCACGCAGCGGTAGCCCGTCCCGAGGCGCTTGCGGAGTCGGGAGCCGAAGCCGGTCCCCCGGGCGGCCAGGTGACCGAGCCCGTCCCAGACGACGGCTCGCCGTCCGTTGGTCCGCAGGTGTTCGACCAGCCGGTCTGCGGCGGCCGTCTCCTCATCGTCGCCGCTGCGGCCTCGGCTCAGTGGGGCGGCGTGGAATCGCACGATGCGGTCGAGCGCGGCGAGTGCACGGGTCGCCGCGTCGGAGTCGGGTGCGAGCACGGCTGCCGTCGCGGTCCGAGCCTGCCGGGCCAGGTCGACGAAGGGCGCGCCGGTCCACCTGCCGTGGGCGCGTTCCACGTGTTCGCCGCCGTCGTGTGCGACCCGGATCGTCGTCAGCAGCGCCGATATCCGCTCGTGGTCGCGGGTGCCCACCGTCAGGGCGAGGACCCGGTCGTAGTCGGCGGGCTCCGCCGTGGAGCGGGTGATTCCGCGGATCTCCACCTGGTCCGCCGGGTAGGTGGCGTTGTGGACACGTAACCAGATCAGTGCGCGGCGCAGCGACTCGGTGCGCCACGGCCCCCAGGCGTCCGCCAGGATCGCCTCGGGACCGTTCGTCGACCGATCTCCGGCCCTGGCCCAGTGATCGAGCCGCTCGCCGATCTCGGTGGTGTCCTGCAGGACGACGGTACGCACGCCCCGGGTCACCAACGCCTGGAGCAGGTCGACCTGCAGTTCGCTGACCTCGGCGCTCTCCCGGGTCGTCGGCGCGAGTCCGATGACCGTCGGCGTATCGGCCGCCTCGTGGTCTGCCCGGTGCGGCAGCAGGCCGTCGGCGATGTCGGCCACGACGTCCCGCCACGGGGTGTCGCCGTACGGCCGCATTGGTCGGACCTGTGCGGACAGCCAGTCGACGACCGCCGCCGGTGCCCCGACGCTCATCGGATCCTCCCCTCGGCGGCGGGGGTGCGCCCGACGCTGAGTGCCCCGGCCAACTCGGCCAGCATGCGGGTCCGGGACTCGGCATCGCCCGGCCTGGCCGCGTACCGGCCGTCGGCAACCTGGTGCGGCGAGAGGTGCAGCGACGTGGCGACGGGACGCATCCGCAGTTCCTCGGCCACCTGGCGCAGCTGCGCCACGGCTCGGCCGCCGCCGGACATCCCGTA
Source organism: Micromonospora sp. LOL_023 (assembly GCF_048060115.1). Taxonomy (NCBI): domain Bacteria; kingdom Bacillati; phylum Actinomycetota; class Actinomycetes; order Micromonosporales; family Micromonosporaceae; genus Micromonospora; species Micromonospora sp. LOL_023. The sequence continues at coordinate 1,409 of NZ_JBHMIM010000103.1, read as the reverse complement.
GCCGACGAAGGCCACCGGCTTGTCGGCCCACTCGGCGTACAGGTGGTCCAGGGCGTTCTTCAGTACGCCGGGGAAGGAAGCGTTGTACTCGGGAACGACGATGACGTACGCGTGGTAGCTGTCGATCGCGGCGGCCCAGCGGCGGGTGGTCTCGTGTTCGTAGCTGCCGAAGACGGCGGCGAGCGGCTCGCCCAGCATCGGCAGGTCGAAGCCGGCCAGGTCGACCACCTCCAGGCGGAGATCCAGCTGGCTGCGCTCCGATGCCACCCACTGGGCGATGACAGGTGACCGCCGGGTGGGTCGCGTGCTGCCCGCGATCACTGCGACCCGCAGCGGTCGGTCCGGGGTGGCGATGTGGTCCGTTTCCATGCCGCTGACGGTAGAACTTGAACATTGGTTGAAGTCAAGCGACGATGCGTCCCATGTCCAATGCCATCATCTCCCCGGCGACGCTGAGCGTGGGTGAGGTCGCGGCTGCCAGCGGAGTCGCCACCTCGGCCATCCGGTTCTACGAACGCCAGGGGCTACTCACCTCCGTCCGCACCAGCGGCAACCAACGCCGCTACGACGAGTTCGCCCCGTGCGTGGTGCGGATCTGCCGGGTGGCCCAACGTGTCGGGCTCAGCGTGCAGGAGATCGTCGCCCTGTTCGCCGCCCTGCCGGCCAGCCCGACCGAGGCCGACTGGCAGCAGCTCACCCGGGCGCTCGTCGCCGAGGCGGAGCGCCGCATCGCCGAACTGCACGACGCGCTCGACGACATCGCCTCCGGCGAACCGCTCTGCAAGCTACCGGCCGGCGGACGCGCGCGCTGACTCCAGAAGCCGGTTACCCGGGCACCAGGTGGTAGCCGACGCCTCGGACGGTGCGTACCCGTGGCCCGTTGGGCAGCGCCGCGAGCTTGCGCCGTAGTCGCTTCACGGTGGCGTGCAGCGCGGCCCGGTCGCCCAGATAGGCGCCGCCCCAGACCGCCTCGAACAACTGCCGGTACGTCCACAGCCGCAGCGGTGGACCGGCCAGCCGCAGCAGCGTCTCCCGCTCCAACGGGGTGAGCGCCAGTGCCTCGCCGCGCCAGGTGACCTCGGTGGAGACCGGGTCGAGCAGCAGGTCGCCGACGCGGATCAGCTCGGCCCGCGGCGGACCGGTGGTCGCCGTCGGCCTGGCAGTCGCCGCCAGTCCATCGGCCACCGCCGTCGACAGCAGCATTGTCCGCAGCTCGGTCAGGGTGTTGACGACCAGCACCGCACCGAGGTCGTCGACGCGGGACACCAGTCGCTCGCGTACCGCCGGGTCCGTCGACACGCACACCACCAACGGCACCTCGCCACCCGTCACCGCATCTCCGTTACCTCTCAGTGGGCTTTAGTGAGCGCACGGTTGGTAGTCCTGCCTTGCGGTAGGACGGTCCCGGT